>JAVBRS010000118.1:0-13543 GCA_031547715.1 Oscillospiraceae bacterium | reverse complement strand
GACAATAGCTTTGAAAAGTAGATATACTGGAAATATATGAAAGAGAAAATTGGCCCACACCCTGTCCAAGAGGAACTTCCGCTGGCTGCAGCAGCCGGCGGAGATGAAACAGCGCTGGCAATGGTTATTGCAAAACTTCTTCCGGCGGTGCGCTTTTATGCCGGGCGGGCCAGCTGCCCTGGGCTTGATTTTGACGATGCCATGCAGGAAGGGTTAATTGGCGTTTTAAGTGCCATAAAAACCTACAGGCAGGGCAAGGGTGCAAACTTTTATACCTATGCCAGTTTGTGTGCACGGCGTGCCGTAGCCAGCGCCCGCCGCAAAGCATTGGCAAAAAAACAGGCCCCATTGGCGGCTTACCTTCAATATGACGCACAAATAACAACCGGGCAAGACCCTGTTGAAATTACCATACAGCGCGAAAATGTGCAAACTGTATTAGATGATATAAACGCGTTGCTATCTCCTTTGGAAAAGCAGGTTTTAACACGTTCACTGGCTGGTTTAAGTTACCAGGAAATAGCTGCGGCGCTTAGCTTGCCGCAAAAAGCAGTGGATAACGCCACACAGCGTATCCGCAAAAAATTAAAGGCGTAACCCGGTAACGGTTTACCATATATGCCCTAAGTAGCTCAAAGGCCAGAGCGTTGGTCCCTAAACCAAAGGTGACGGTTCAAATCCTTCCGCGGGCGAATAACTACCTTTAAGAGGAGAAAAGCAATGTTTGAAGACAAAACCCTAGTATGCAAAGAGTGCGGCCAAGAGTTCGTGTTCACCGCAGGTGAGCAGGAGTTCTATGCAAGCCGTGGTTTCGAGAATGAACCACAGCGTTGCAAAAACTGCCGCGACGCCCGCAAAAACGCCGGCCGTGGCCCACGTGAAATGTTCACAGCAGTATGCGCTTCCTGCGGCAAAGAGGCCAAAGTGCCTTTCCAGCCCCGTGAAGACCGCCCTGTTTACTGCAGCGAGTGCTTCGCAAAAATGCGCGAAGAGAACTAAGTTAACTTTGCAAAAAAAGGCTGCCTTAAAAGGCGGCCTTTTTTGTTTTATAACGAAACCGCTCAATCAGCGAATGGATCAAAAAAAGCTTCTGCCGATTATAAGGGTTTAAGGCATTTCAAGAAGGTGCCAAAAAGAGGGCTTGGAAAAATGCTTTAGCAGATGCCATAGAACTGCAAAGGCTTGAGGAATGCAGGCAGCTAAAGTTATTCATGTTCATTACTGTGCAATAGCAAACTCTTGAATGCACCACATGTAGCGTGGCTTGCATTCTTGGGCCGGGCCCGCATATGAAAAGCCACGGCAACACGAGGGGATGATTAGTTGCCAAACGCACTGAAATGTTAAAAGTGCCAACCCTTTAAAAGTACAAAATAAATGCCGGTTTTGTATGGGGCTGTAAACAGCTTTGTTTACTAAAATTGCTTTTTTAGCTGTTTTGCATTGCAAAGGCCTGTTGTTTTTGCCTGCCCAGGTAATTAACTTGGCCTTTTCGCCAAAAACTGTTATAGTTTTAGCAACGGAAAATTAAAGGGGGCGCAGAAGATGCACATTAAAAAAGTAGCAATTACAGTTGCGGTTATACTTTTGTTAGCTGCGATACTTTGCTTTGCCGCCGGGAGGCAGCTGTTGACAAGCGAAAAAGATTTAGACAGTACGACATATGCCCCGGCAAGAATAATAAACCATGAAGACGTAGCGTATATACACAGCTTTTTAACACAAAACCCGAATATTGTGGCAGCTGTAAATGGGCAAACATGGTTTTTCACACATGCATCTGTAGGGGGTAATATTTTAAAAGGCCTTTCCGCATTAAATAGAAAAGAACCGGAATTATATGTATTTTTGCAGCAGGCAAGCGCCGGGGCGCCGGCAGGCCCGCTTACGGGCGGCACAATTTATGAATACGCCCGCGGCAACCCCGCACCTGCCGAAAAGCTTACTATTTTTGAAAATTGCCTTGCACAAATTACCGCCGGCGGGCAGCTTGTTGCAATTAATAAATTTTGCTATATTGACATTTTGCCATGCATGGGCGGCGAAACACTTGAAGATAATATGGCTGGGGCTGCACTGCTTGCACAGAGTTATATAACCAGTATGCGAAACCTGCAAACCCTATACCCCAATGTGGTTTTTGTGTACACTACAATGCCTTTAACCGTGCAGAATGAAACTGAAAATATTTTGCGCCAATGTTTTAACGCGGCTATACGCACCCACTGTGAAAATGATGAAACAACGTTTTTGTTTGATATTGCTGATATTGAGAGCTATAACGCGGCAGGGCAGGGTGGCATAAGCGGCGGGCAGGTTGCACCGGCAGCGTACATGCAAAGTGAATACAGCAGTGACGGCGGGCATTTAAACACCCGTGGGCAAAAACGGCTGGCGAAAGGCTGGTATGCCATTGCCGCCGCCATTGCATTGCAGGGCTAAAAGCCACAGGGAATATGCCGCCTGCTTGCAAAATATCGCTTTAAAAGCGTATAATATAAGCTGTAAAATACTAATAGAAATGAAAAGGACATGAAAATGTTAGTTACAAAACAAACTTTGGTTGGAGACTTGCTTGATATTGATGCCGGCCTTGCACCGTTTTTTTTAGAAATTGGAATGCACTGCCTTGGCTGCCCGGCCTCACGCAGTGAAAGCATTGAGGAAGCTTGTATGGTGCACGGCACCGATGCACAGGTTTTGATAAACAAGCTTAACGCACACATAAACAAGGTTTAATGCGCCCCCCGCTTTTAGATGGGCGGCTGGCCACTGCATTTAAAATGGTGCGCAGCGGCGCCACTGTGGCAGACATTGGCACAGACCACGGCCACCTTGCGTTACACCTGGCCCTTTTTGCCGGCTGCCCAAAGGTGTACGCAGTAGATATACGCCCCGGGCCGCTTGAAAAAGCCAGGGGCCTTGCTGTACGCCACGGTGTTTTGGGCAGGGTGGAATGTGTTTTGGCAAACGGCCTTGCAACACTTAAAAACTGCAAAATTACCGATGTTGTAATTGCAGGCATGGGTGGGCTGAATATAATAGATATTTTAAATGCGGCCCCATGGCTGCAAACAAGCGGGGTAAGGTTGGTACTGTGCCCAACAACGGGTGGGCCTGCCCTGCGGCGTTACCTTTGTGAAACAGGGTTTGATATCGAAAAAGAGGAAGCGGCTGTAGCCGGTGGCCGTTTTTACGCGGTTATGCAGGCGGCTTATACCGGGTGTGCCCACACGCCGTCACCTTTATTTTGTGCTTTGGGCAAAACCCATAAAAATACACCGGCGGCTGTCGGTTATATAAAAAAGGTTTTGCAGGTACAAAAAGAAGAGCTGAGTGGCAAAGCACAAGCGGTAGAGCCTGAAGATATTGACGGTGTAAAAGCCCTGGTGCAAGCGATAGAGGAGGTGTTGGCCCGATGCCAAAAATAGCTGAAGTTGCAGCGTTTATAGACACACTGGCCCCTTTTGCCAAAGCGGAAGATTGGGACAACAGCGGAATTTTGGTGGATTGCGGTAATGATGTTACTGCAATTATTGTGGCGCTTGATATAACCGAAGAGGTTGTGGTGGAGGCAGAAACACAGGGCTGCCAGCTTATAGTTGCCCACCACCCGGTTATTTTTAAACCGCTTAAAGCCATGAACCGCAACACTATTACCTACCGCATGGTGAAGACGAATATATCTGCCATTTGCGCCCACACCAACCTTGACGCCGCCCCCGGTGGCCCCAGCGATGTACTGGCAAAATTAATTGGCCTTGATGCAGCAACGCCATTTTTTGGCGAGATGGGGCGCATTGGCTTTTTAAAAGAAACACATGACCTTGATGAATTTGCAAAGCTTTGTAAAACAAACCTGCGCGCCCCTGTAAAGTACAGCGACGCAGGCAGGCCAATTAAAAAAGTGGCGGTAGTTGCAGGCGCAGGGAAAGATGCCTTGGCAGAGGCTGTAAGCCTGGAGGCAGATTGCCTTTTGACCGGCGAAATTGACCATCACACAGCCATCGACGCAAAGCAGGCGGGCATCTCTGTAATTGCGGCCGGCCATTTTGAAACGGAGTACCCGGCGTTGCCGGTTCTCGCAGGCAAAATAGCCCGTAAGTACCCGGGTGTGCGGGTGGCCGTTTCACGCAGGGGTAAAGGCCCTTTTACATACCTATAGCCGCAAAACCTGCTGTTATGGCGGCAGGTTTTTGTATTTGCGCTTAAAACAAAAGCGGAAAGGAGCCACCATGGCGCTAGATGCAGCAACCCTTGCCCTTTTGGCACAAGAGCTTGAAGTGGCATTGCAGGATACACGTATTGCGAAAATTAACCAGCCCACCAAAGATGAAGTGCTGCTGCAGCTGCACAAAAAAGAGGGTGGGCTTAATCTGTTCATCTCTGCCCGCAGTGGGGGGGCACGTGCGGCCATTACCCAAGAAGTTTTTGAAAACCCGCAAACGCCACCGTCTTTTTGCATGCTGCTGCGCAAATATTTAAGCGGGGGCCGTTTTTTGGCAGTGCGCAGCATAGAAGGTGAGCGCATTTTGTTTTTTGATTTTAGCTGTACAACACCAATGCGTGATGCCGCCGGCTTTACCCTTGCAGCAGAGCTTATGGGTAGGTATTCAAACCTAGTTCTTATAAACGAAGAAGGCAAAATTATAGACGCTTTAAAACGGGTGGACGCTGAAGCATCTGCGCTGCGGCAGCTTTTGCCGGGCTACACCTACACATTGCCGCCGGCGCAGGGCAAACCTGCCTTTATGGGCCTAACACCCAAAGAGGTTGTTAACCGTGCCGCCACACAGGCGCTGCCTGTAGCAGATGCCATGATGAAAACAACACTGGGGGTTGGCCCCGTAATATACAGGGAAATAAGCTACCGGGCTTTTGCCACAGTAGAGCCACAGGCAGATGAAATGACCGATGCCGAGAAAGCTGCACTGGAAAAGGAGGTGGCTGAACTGCAGGCCCAGTATAAAGCGGGGGGGGCACCTACTGCCGTGGCAGAAGAGGGCGGCAAGGCCGTAGAATTTTCATTCACCGCTTTGCGGCAATACCCGCCGCCCATGGTGGTTACAACCTACCAAACGTACAGCCGGCTGCTGGAAAGTTACTACACCGGAAAAGATAAGGCGGAGAGGCTGCGCATTCAAGGGAAAACCCTTGCGCGGCAGGTTACAACGTTGTACGAACGTGCGCAGCGCAGGCAGCTTGCCAGAAGTGAAGAGCTGCTTGAAAGCGAAAACAATGAAACCCCGCGCCTTTACGGCGAACTGTTAAGTGCCAACCTGCACCTGTTAAGCCGTGGGCAGCCAAGCGCGGTGCTCAACAATTACTATACGGGGCAGCCGGTTACAATTCCGCTTGACCCCAGGCTTACCCCGGCGGCCAACGCACAAAAATATTTTAAAGATTACAAGCGCAAAACAACAGCGGTTAAAATGCTGGAAAGGCTGTTGCGCGAAGGGGAAGAGGAAACAAGGTACCTTGCCAGCGTACAATACAGCTTAAGCAGGGCGCAGGGCGAGGCGGCCCTTGCCGAAATAAGGGCGGAGCTTACGGCAGCTGGGTATTTGCGCCCGCAAAAAAACCGGCTAAAGCCACCCAAGCCAGCAGATTTTTTGCGTTACCGCTCCAGCGACGGGTTTGAAATTATTGTTGGCCGCAACAACCTGCAAAACGAGCGCCTTACAATGAAAACGGCCCACGGGGCAGATATTTGGCTGCATGTTAAAGATGCGCCCGGCTCACACACTGTTATAATTACAAGCGGCGCTGTACCACCGCTAAAAACACAGGAGGAAGCGGCGCAGATTGCGCTTTACCATTCAAGTTTAAACGGGGGGGCCAAGGCCCCTGTAGACTATACCCAGGTGCGCAATGTAAAAAAACCGCCCGGTACTAAACCCGGGGTGGTAACATACAACCCCTATGAAACAGTTTATGTAACGGTAGATGAAGCGCTGGTTGAACGCCTTGCGCAAAACAAATAGTAAGTAAGCAGTATTAGAAATTGCCACAGGTGCCGCTTGTAAACGCATTTTTTATAATAATGTACACCGGTACGCTAAGGGCAGCATGGGCTTGGGCTGATAAAGTGGCGCAGTAAAGTCGTAAAGAGGTATTGAAGTTGAAAAGCGTTTTCGCAACAGCTCAAGAAAAAACAATGCAGCTTTTTTACGCTGTGTTTTTTGCTGTTTTTGCCTGGCTTTTAATAAACGTGGTGTTTTTCAACATACATTTTAGCTATAAACCGGCCACGGTGGTGCTTTTGGCGGCGGTATGGCTGCTTTTCTTCTACCTGCTTTGGCGTTTTTGTGTGGCTGCCGGGCCGTGGCTGCAAAAAAAAGCTAAAAATGAGCGTGTGGCGCTGTTGCTTTTTTTTGCTTTACTTTGCTGCGTGCAACTGTTCTTTTTTACGCAGGTGGCAAGCCACCCGGCAAGAGACTTAAATTATGTGTACACGAGCGCTTACAATTATACTATTGCGGGTATTATTGAAAACCCTTACCTTGACTACCTATATAAATACCCCAATAATATGCCGTTAACTGCATTGCTGCAATTTTTGTTCAGGGCCTTTTACCGTTTAACGGGCAGCGTTAATTTTTGGGCGGTGGGTGTTTTGTTCAATGTTTTTTGCATTGACTTAGGCTATATTTTCTCTTATTTATCTGCAAAAAAAATGTGGGGCAAAGAAGCGGGTTTTTTCATTTTGTTCCTGCTGCTTTTTAACCTGCCGCTGCAGTTTTATATAACTGTTTTCTACACCGACACAGCTGTTATCTTCTGCGCCCCGGCGTTGTTTTACACTTTTCTTTGCCTTGGTAATTCAGGGCGGGCAAAAAATACCGCCATGCTGCTTACGGCCGCCGGCCTTTTGGCGGGGTTTGGCATGCAGCTAAAATATTCTGTGGTTATTGGTGTAATAGCATTTTGCATTGCATTGCTGCTAAAAAAACCGGGGCTTGCCGCTGTGGCAACTGCTGCATTTTTGGCAGGTTTTGTTTTGTGGGGGGCGGTTTTCAACAGCTTTACCTACACCCATGTGTTGAACAAAGAAATAGCGGCGGATGAGGCCACCCCATACCTTGCATGGGTGATGATGGGCCTTGGCGGTGACGGTGCCCACAACCCCACAGACAATTATATAGTTTGGAATTGGCAAACCGAAGAAGAGCGTGTGGCATTTGTAAAAGAGGAAATAACCCGCCGCCTTGATGGTTACGGTGTGTGGGGGTACATGTGTTTTTTGCGCCAAAAAGGCATTCGCAGCTTCGGCAGCGGCAACGCTGAGGTGGCAAGTTATGTTGGGGAATACCCTGTGCGGCAAACCGCCTTGGCCGACGCCGTTTATTATGCAAACGGCGAAAACGGCAACTGGCTGGATTACCTTATGCAAGGTTACCACATAGCGGTGTTCTGCCTGGTTGCAGCGGGGGCTGTTTTAGCGCTAAAACAAAAAAATTACATTATGTTGCTGCCCTATATTGCTATATTTGGCCTTTATTTATTTTTGCTTTTATGGGAGGCGGGCCAGCGCTACCTTTTACAGTACACCGCATTTTATTTATTGGCGGCTGTTTATTGCGCAAGGCATTTATTTAAATACTGTTACAAAAAGCTTAACCTGAAGGCAAAAAGCCCGGAAAAAACAAATATTTAGCTTTGTGCAAAAGCCTGTGAAAAGCGGGGTGCTAAAACAACAAGCAAACTGCGGGGCAGTGTGGCGCGCTAAAAAAGGCTGAAATTATTTTCAAAAAAGCCTTGTAATGGCTCAATTGTTTTGATATTATAGTTAGGCGACTGCTTGTGCCCTGCAAAAACCCGGCCAAAACCGGGCTGAAACAGGGCGGTGATTGCGATGAAGCAGGAGGTTGCCACGCCCTGGCGTGGGTTTTTCTGCAGAGTATGTCCGGCCCAGAGCCGGGCGAGCGAATACTGTTTAGCAAAGGGTTATGGCCGTAAAGGCCCGCTGGCCACAAACTTTGCACCGGGGCGCCTTGCGCCTTGCCCGGGGGAACTGCGTGCGGTTCACCGGCTTTTCTAATGAAGAGGTGCGAAACACCCGGCTGGGTGTGCAGTATTTGAACCACCAAATGCCAATCACAGCAAGGCTAAAATAGGGCGAAATGCCCAATAAAACGGAGGGTTAAACCAAATGGCAGTCAAAGAAAAAATTCGCGTGCGGCTAAAAAGCTACGACCACAACCTCATTGACCAGGCGGCGGAAAAAATTGTGGAAACTGCGAAGCGCTCCGGCGCTCGTGTGTCCGGGCCAATTCCCCTGCCCACAGACAAAGAGATCATCACCATTCTGCGTGCGGTGCACAAATACAAAGACAGCCGCGAGCAGTTTGAAATGCGCACGCACAAACGGTTAATAGATGTAATTAAACCGTCCAACAAAACTGTAGAGGCTCTCATGGGCCTTCAGCTCCCCGCCGGGGTAGAAATTGAAATTCAGCTGTAAGTTGCAAAAGCCTTAGGGCGGCGCAAAACTGCAGGCCATTTCAACAGCTTTAGCGGAGAGGTCATGTTGTCACGGCAGGTACGTGTCAACCAATAACCTATTTAGGAGGCATATTAAATGCAAAAAGGGATCATCGGCAAGAAACTGGGCATGACACAGCTTTTTGATGAAAAAGGCAAAATGGTGCCCGTTACCATTGTAGAGGCAGGCCCCTGCGTGGTAGTACAAAAGAAAACCCCCGAGAGCGACGGTTACACTGCAGTGCAGTTGGGCTTTGGGGAAATAGCTGCAAGGAAGGTTACAAAACCTGCCAAAGGCCACTTTGAAAAGGCGGACGTTGCCCCGAAGCGCACCCTGCGTGAATTTCGCTTTGATGACATCAGCGCACTTTCTATAGGCGACATCATTAAAGCAGACACCTTTGAAGCCGGGGAGCATATTGATGCATCCGGTATAAGCAAAGGCAAAGGGTATGCGGGCTCAATTAAGCGCTGGAACAACAGCCGCCTTAAAATGACCCACGGTACCGGCCCTGTTCACCGCCATGCGGGCTCTATGGGCAGTATCTCTGCACCAAGCCGCGTGTTCAAAGGTAAACGCCTGCCCGGCCATATGGGCGCAGAGCGTGTCACCATTCAAAACCTAACCGTTGTGAAGGTTGACGCAGAAAATAACCTTATAGCTGTAAAAGGCGCAATACCCGGCCCTAAAGGCGGCGTAATCTGCCTTACAAACAGCGTTAAAGCGTAAAGGAGGAAAGCATAATGGCTAAATTTGATGTAGTTGACATGACAGGCAAGAAAGTTTCCACCATTGAGCTTTCCGACGCCATTTTCGGCATTACCCCGAATAAAGAGGCAATGCACACCGCAGTTGTGAACTACCTGGCAAACCGCCGGCAGGGCACACAGAGCACAAAAACCCGCGCTGAAGTTCGCGGCGGTGGCCGCAAACCCTGGCGTCAGAAAGGCACCGGCCGTGCGCGGCAGGGTTCCATTCGTTCACCGCAATGGAAAGGCGGCGGCGTGGCCCTTGGCCCGAAGCCGAGAGATTATTCTTTCACCATCAACAAAAAGTTGCGCCGGTTGGCAATTCTATCTGCACTGTCTTCAAAAGCCCAAAGTGGCAACCTGATTATAGTGGATAACATTACAACCGAAAGCTTTAAAACCAAAACCATGGTAAATATGTTAAGCGCTGTTGGCGCAGGCAAAAAACCTTTGGTGGTTTTACCTGAAAGCAACCTCATGGTTGTTAAAAGCGCAGCAAACATACCGGGTGTGCGCACAGCCCTTGCAAACCTGGTAAACACTTATGACATTCTTAACTGCAACAAATTTGTTATCAGCGTGGATGCCGTAAAGAAACTTGAGGAGGTATTCGCCTAATGAGAGCGCAGGATATTATTCTCGCCCCGGTGGTTACAGAGCGCAGCATGCAAAACCTGCAGCAGAAGAAATACACCTTCAAAGTGGCGAAAACTGCCGGGAAAATTGAAATTGCAAAAGCGGTAGAAGAGCTGTTTGGCGTAAAGGTTGCAAAGGTTAACACCCTGACAACCCGTGGCCGTTTCCGCCGCCAGGGCATGACAGGCGGTTACACCGCAAGCGGCAAAAAAGCTATTGTTACTTTACAACCCGGCTCAAAGGGCATTGAATTCTTTGAGAGCATGATGTAAGCGGAAGGAGAGCAAAAAATGGCAATTAAAAAGTACAAACCCACCACTCCTGGCCGCAGAGGGATGACCGTTACCGATTATGCGGGCCTCTCGAAAGTAGAGCCGGAGAGAAGTTTGCTGGAACCGCTGAAGAAAAACAGCGGCCGCAACAACACAGGGCGCATTACGGTGCGCCACCACGGCGGCGGTAACCGTATTAAGTACCGCGTAATAGATTTCAAACGTGATAAAGACGGCATGCCCGCCAGCGTTGAAACCCTTGAGTACGACCCGAACCGCAGCGCCCATATCGCGCTTTTGCAGTACGAGGACGGCGAAAAACGCTACATTCTTGCACCGGACGGCCTTGCCGTTGGCGACAAAGTGGTAAGCGGCGCCGGCGCAGATATTCGCCCCGGCAATGCAATGCCGTTCTCCAGCATTCCCGTTGGTACTATAGTTCACAACGTTGAACTTTACCCGGGCAAAGGCGGCCAGCTGGTTCGCTCTGCCGGCACTTTTGCCCAGCTTATGGCTAAAGAGGGCAAATATGCGCTGCTGCGCCTGCCGTCCGGTGAACTTCGCAATGTGCCGGTTAACTGCATAGCCACAATTGGCACTGTGGGCAACACCGACCACGAGAACGTAAACCTGGGCAAGGCCGGCCGCAAGCGCCACATGGGTTGGCGCCCAAGCGTACGCGGTTCTGTTATGAACCCGGTTGACCACCCCCACGGCGGCGGTGAGGGCAAAAGCCCTGTTGGCCGCCCGGGCCCTGTAACCCCGTGGGGCAAACCTGCACTGGGCTACAAAACCCGCAACAAGAAAAAAGCCTCTGACAAAATGATTGTCAGACGCCGCAACGGTTAAGAAAGGAGCCGAACATGGGTAGAAGTACAAAAAAAGGGCCTTTTGTTCAGCCCGTATTACTCAAAAGAGTAAAAGAAATGAACCAGGCCGGCGAAAAGCGGGTTCTGAAAACCTGGAGCCGTGCCTCCACCATTTTCCCTGATTTTGTAGGCCACACCTTTGCCGTGCACGACGGCCGCAAGCATGTGCCTGTGTATGTTACAGAGGACATGGTTGGCCACAAACTGGGAGAGTTTGCCCCGACACGTTTATTCCGCGGCCACGCCGGCTCGAAGACATCCGGTAAATAAAGGAGGAGAAAAATAATGCAACAAGCGAAAGCTTACCTGAAAAACCTCCGCATTTCACCGAGAAAAGTACAGATTGTGCTGGATTTGATACGTGACCAGCAGGCAGATAAAGCACTTGCTATATTGAAATATACCAATAAAGCTGCCTGCGCCCCATTGTACAAACTGGTTCATTCAGCGATGGCGAATGCGGAACACAACTTTAACATGGACACAAAAAGCCTGTACGTAGCACAGTGCTTTGTGACCCAGGGCCCCACAATGAAGCGGGTTCGCCCAAGGGCGCAAGGGCGCGCATTTCAAATACTCAAGCGGTCTAGCCACGTTACCGTGGTACTGCAAGAGAGAGAAGGGTAAGGAGGGCGAACAATGGGTCAAAAAATTAACCCACACGGTTTCCGTGTCGGCATTATCAAAGATTGGGATTCCCGCTGGTACGTTAAAAAAGGCGCCTTTGGCGACACTTTGGTTGAAGACTACAAAATTCGCAAAATGCTAAAAGCACAGCTCTTCGCCGCCGGTATCCCGAAAATTGAGATTGAACGCGGCGGTGAAAAAGTACGTGTAAACATTCACTGCGCAAAACCCGGCATGGTTATTGGCCGCGCCGGCACAGAAATTGACAAACTGCGCCTGCAGGTTGAAGCTTTAATTAAACAGCCGGTAGTGGTGAACATAATTGAAGTTAAAAGCCCGGACACCAACGCACAGTTGGTTGCAGAGGGTGTGGCGGCACAGCTTGAGCGCCGTATTTCTTTCCGCCGCGCAATGAAGCAAAGCATACAGCGCGCAATGCGCTTTGGTGCAAAGGGCATAAAAATTACCGTTGGCGGCCGCCTTGGCGGGGCAGATATTGCCCGCAGCGAAAGCTACCACGAGGGTACAATACCGCTGCAGACACTGCGCGCCGACATTGATTACGGCTTTGCAGAAGCTGCAACCACCTACGGCCGCATCGGCGTGAAGGTGTATATCTACAGAGGCGAAGTGCTGAAAGCCGCAAAGCCCCGCAAGGAAGGAGGCACAAACTAATGCTGTTACCAAAACGCGTTAAATACCGCCGTGTTCACCGCGGCCGTATGAAAGGTGTGGCAACCCGTGGCAACACTGTGTCTCAAGGCGAGTATGGCCTGATAGCGCTGGAGCCATCCTGGATCACATCCAACCAAATTGAATCTGCCCGTATTGCCATGACAAGGTATATCCGCCGTGGCGGCCAGGTGTGGATTAAAATTTTCCCTGATAAACCTGTTACACAAAAACCGGCAGAGACCCGCATGGGCTCTGGTAAAGGCAGCCCGGAATACTGGGTGGCCGTTGTAAAACCGGGCCGTGTACTGTTTGAAATTGCAGGGGTAAGTGAAGAAACCGCCCGTGAGGCCATGCGCCTTGCAGCCCACAAACTGCCGGTTAAGTGCAAATTTGTGGCAAGGGAAGATATGGCAGGTGAAGTGTAATGAAAGCAAAAGAACTGCGTGAAATGACAGCTGCGGAATTAAACGCAAAGCTGGGCGAATTGAAGCAGGAACTGTTTAACCTGCGCTTCCAGCACGCCATAAACCAGCTGGAAAACCCCATTCGCATTCAAACCGTTAAAAGAGACATTGCCCGCGTTAACACCGTTATACGTGGCATTGAGCTCAAAGACGCCGAGTAAAAGAGAGGGAGGAATAGAATATGGAACGCAATTTAAGAAAAACGAATGTCGGCGTTGTAGTGTCTGACAAGATGGATAAAACCGTTGTTGTTGCCATTCAAGACAACGTGAAACACCCTCTCTACAAGAAGATCATCAAGCGCACAGTGCGCTTCAAAGCCCACGACGAGAACAATGAGTGCAAAATTGGCGACCGTGTTGCAATTATGGAGACCCGCCCAATATCTAAAGACAAACGCTGGCGGGTAACCCAAATAGTAGAAAAGGCGAAATAAACCTTACTGAAAAGGAGGAGTGCACTGTGGTACAGATGCAAACCTATCTCAAGGTTGCCGACAACACCGGAGCGAAAGAACTTATGTGTATCCGTGTTTTGGGCGGCTCCCGCAGGAGATATGCAAATGTAGGCGACGTAATTGTTGCCTCTGTTAAAAAAACCACCCCGGGTGGTATGGTTAAAAAAGGCGAGGTTGTTAAAGCGGTTATTGTGCGCAGCAAAAAAGGCTTGCGCAGAGACGACGGCTCTTACATTCGCTTTGACGAGAATGCGGCTGTTATTATCCGTGAAGACAAAAACCCCAGAGGTACACGTATCTTTGGACCAG
>JAVBRS010000148.1:0-4814 GCA_031547715.1 Oscillospiraceae bacterium | reverse complement strand
CCGCTAATTTACCCGCAACATAAAAGCTAAACGGCAAAACGCAAAATAGCCGTTGCAGTTTATGCTTAAACAAAGTTTTACACCGCCAGAATAAAACAAGTGTTCCAAAAGGCAAGGGCTTACCCCTTGCCTTTTATATGCCTTTTGCCGCTGCTGTTTTCGCTGTTGCTTATAGGCAGCGCGCTTTGCAGCATTCATAATCTGGCTCTTTGCAAAAAATTTAGGCGCATAGCATTACACTGCCTTTTTAGCTTACAGTGGCTTTTGCCGGTTTTTTAATGTAACTTGTTTTAATGCCTGTTGCAGTGCGCACCCGTGTATTTACCGGGTATATTAGCACCGGGCACCACACATAGTTGTTTGCAGTAACCTGCATACGCATTTTTCATATTTCACTATTAAAAATGTAAACAGCATGTTTTTTATTAGTATTTGGTCTCTTTTCGCTGCTTTTCTGCATAGCATGGTAAAAGTTTGCAAGAAAGGGGCCTATTTATGCGCTCTTGTGAAAATATTGAAAACACCTGCCTAACATTTAACACCCTGCGCCGCTTTACCGCATATGACAACCTGCCCGCCCAAAGCACCCTTGCCGGCACCCAGCTGCTTGGAGATTGCCCCATTACCCCCCTACTGGTAAAAACCTACCTGCACAGCGGGCAGGTATGGTGCCTTGCACCACCCAGAAGTAACCCATGCGCCGCAATTGGCCTTGCAAGCCTTACAAGCCTTGCCCATGCCGCACCCGCCACCGCCCTTGCACAAACTGCAAAAGCTGTGGCACCACTGCTGCCAGGGGTAGAGCTGTTGTGGCTGGGTTTTGCATTTGGCCCCGCCGCAAGCCTGCCCATTTTATTGGAGGAAGCTTGCCACCGTGCAGCAAACCAATACCCCAACTACCGGCTTGCCGCACCTGTTTATGCAAAGTCCGCTTATGTTATGGCGCAGTTTTTTTCGGCCGGGTTCTGTGCTTTTACCCTATGCCCCATGGCCTACTTGCGCCCTTGTTACCTTCTTGTGAAAGGTGCCCCGCCGGCAAGCGCCGATATTGTAAACCTGCCATTTGATGACAGCTACCAAATTTCACGCCATATGGAAAATGGGTATATAGCAACAGGCTTTTCAGCTGTGGGGGTTTTACAGCTTGCACTGCCTACGCCAACCGGCAGGGCATAATAAAAAATGCCCTGCATATATTTTACCTGCAAAAAAACTGCCTTAAAGTAAGGCAGTTTTTTAATGTCAACGGCAACTTAAGTTTATTTTTGCACAGCTATACCATTTCCATTTATTGCCCGCATTACAGCTAAAACTTTACAAGTTACACAGCTGGTGTTGCTAATACACCTGCCGGAAAGGAAGTGCGCGTTTTTTATATTTGAATTATGCCTGCCACTTTTGATTTTCTGCTTTTCTTTAATAGTTTTACACGGCTATATTTTAAAAAACAACATGGCTTTCTGCCGTATAATTAACCTGTATAACAGTATGCTGCTATTGGCAAAATGTGTTTTAAAAAGCTGTATCAATATTTTAAGGGTGTAAACCATTGCTAGGTTAAAGCGTGTGCGCTGCACTTTGCTTAATATTTGCTGTTTTGCTGCTCCAGTAAAAGCAGCCATTCTTTGTTTGCCGGCCCACCCATTGAATAGTTGCCAAGCTTGCCGCTGGCGGGCAGCACCCTGTGGCATGGCTGCACAATGGCAATTGGGTTTTGCCCCATTGCCGTGCCTACCGCACGGCTTGCAGCAGGGTAGCCTGCCCTTTGCGCCAGCTCGCCGTAGGTTACCGTTATGCCGTATGGCACTGTGCAAAGCGCAGCCCACACCGCCAGTTGAAAGGGTGTTCCCTCCGGGGCAAGCTCCATTGTAAACTTTGTAAGGCCCCCTGCAAAATACCGCTCCAGTTCATCTTCTGCATGTTGCAATGCCTTTGTGCTTGCCGGTGTGCCAACCTTTGGCAATTTTGTGCTTAAATAACAAATTTCCCCCTGCCCATTTTCCCCAATATATAAAATACCAAGCGGGCTATGTACTGCGCAGTAAAGCATAATGCACCCCTTTTATTGTATTACCTGCTAACTAAAGGCACCATTTGCCTGTTACACACATTATATCCTTATATTTATAATTTCGGTTAACATTTTGCAGCGCTGTATGTAAAATAAAACTGCCGTTTTTTGGTTGTTTGCACAGTAGCAATACATTTATTGGTATATTAAAATAAAGTTGTTTTTAAAGTTTACAACAATTACCGGAAAAAAAAATTTGGGCAATGCCCTGAAAGAGGCTTATATGAGCACACATATTTCTGCAGGCGCAGGCGATATTGCCAGCAGCATTCTTCTGCCTGGCGACCCGCTGCGCGCAAAGTATATAGCGGAAACTTTTTTTGAAAACCCTGTTTGTTTTAACCGCGTGCGCGGCATGTACGGTTTTACCGGCCATTACAAAGGGCACCGCATATCTGTAATGGGCACCGGTATGGGTATACCGTCTATCTCAATTTATATAAATGAACTTCTGAGTGAATACGGCTGCAAAACCCTTATTCGTGTTGGCACCTGTGGCTCAATGAATGAGAAAATTGGCCTTAAAGATATTATTCTTGCCCAGGCCGCCTGCACAGATTCCTCTTTTTTAAACAACATTTTTCCCGGAACTTATGCCCCAATTGCCAACTTTGAACTGTTGCAAACCGCACATAACCTTGCTGCAAACCGTGGCACAAAAGCCTATACAGGCCTTATAAAAAGCAGCGACATGTTTTATGGCGAAACTACCCCGGGGGCAGAACGGTGGGCCCAGTATGGTGTGCTTGGGGTTGAGATGGAGGCTGCCGCTTTATATACTTTTGCTGCAAAGTACGGTGCAAAAGCCCTTGCAATGTGCAGCGTAAGCGACTCCGGCTTTGCGAAGGAGGAGCTTACCAGCGAAGAGCGTGAGCGCACGCTTGATACAATGATAACCCTTGCCCTAGATACTATTGTGGCCTGTGAAGACTAATAATCCCCCGAAAATTTTACGCATTAATATGAAAAAGCCCCCGTTTTCGGGGGCTTTTTTAAAGTTTTACTTCCCAAATTAGCTTCTCGCCGTGCGCTGTTTTAATAAAACCTCTGCCACCTTTTATGCTGCACACGTTATACGCTTGTTTAAATTATTTTAAGCAAAGCGCTAAATATTAACATTGGTGCAGATATTTTGTTCTTCGGCGCGGCACTTCCGCCGTAAGTTTTGCAGCATGGCGCATTACAATTTGTTGGCAAAATGGCACTGGGCAGCCTGCACTGCTATAAGCTTATACTTTAAGCGTTTTACCGCCTGCCGCATTAATACATTCCTTTGCCCATATCGTTCATGCGCTTTTCAATGTCGCTTATAGTGTTGCCGGCAATTTTAGCAACTTTTTTAACGGTTTTTTTCACTGTTTTTTGGTTTTCCATGGCCATGTATGCGCCGGCCGCCACAGCAGACGCCGCCATTATACCCATAACGGCACCGGCCGTTTTATTCATGTCTGTCTTTTTCATTTTTTACCCCCCTTTTTGGTTTTTGGGCTTTCGCCCTGTGGGCTTATCTTTTCCCAGTACTGTTGTTTTATTCGCCGCCGCTATTCATAGTTTGTTCATATTCGCTGTTGGTGGCTTTTTCATTGTTTACAGAAACTTGGTTGTTTGCTGCCATTATTTAGGCTATTCTTTATTTGCAAACATTTCAAAAGGGGGATAATTATGGGCAAAAAAAACAGGGCGGCGGCTATTACCGCTATTGGGCTAATGGCTGCTTTGGTATTTATTTTTACCAATTTTCGCATTAAATTTCCAACACCGCTGGGGCAAAGCATGGTACACCTTGGCAACATAATGTGCCTTTTGGCCGGGCTTTTGTTTGGTGCTCTTCCAGGGGGGTTGGCCGCCGGCATTGGCTCTGCCTTATTTGATTTAACCAGTGAGTACGCCGCTGAAGCGTGGATAACCGGCATAAACAAATTTTTTATGGGTTATGTTTGCGGCAAAGTTGCCGTGCCGAAAAATGGAGAGGGCGGCTGGAAGCGGAATGTGCTTGCGGTTGTTTTGGGCACCGTTACCTACCAAATTTTGTGGCACGCCAAAAACATTATAAACAGCCGCTTTATTTTAGGTGTTGAGTGGCCGGTGGTTTGGGCCGATGTTGCGGCAAAAGCCATACCCTCTTTATTAAATACCCCATTTAACATGCTGGCAGCAGTGCTTTTGGCAAAAGCTTTAATACCGGCGCTAAAGCGCTCTGGTTATTTGGCAAAGGTGCGCAGTGCCTTTGCCAAAGATGAACCTGCCGCACAATAGGCCACGTAAAGAAAGGAAAGAGTTATGCCCTATTTAAAATTGAATGTAAGCTGCACGCTGCAAGAAGAAAAGAAACCTGCCCTTTATGAAAAGTTTGGCAACATTACAGAAAAAGCAATTGACCGCCCCGGCGAGCGCTGTATTATGGAATTTACCGGCGGCCACCGCTTTTTTTACAAGGGCACCCCGCAAGACGCAGCGTATTTAGAGATACATGTGCTTGGCCCTTTTGAATTCGAGAAAAAGGCAGCGTTTATTACAGCGGTGAGCGAATTTATTGAAACTGAATTTTCCATCGCCAAAGAGCGCACTGTCATCAACTTCTTTGAGCTGCCCCAGTGGGGAAGGGATGGGGTAATTTTACCTTAGCTATTAAAAATAATGCCAATTGTTACAAAGCAGGCCGCTTAAAAATAGCGGCCTGTTTTGTAATTTTATTTGTATTGTTGTTTTTTATATAGTATACTTTTATAATCCATGGCGCTTT
>JAVBRS010000022.1:0-10024 GCA_031547715.1 Oscillospiraceae bacterium | reverse complement strand
GTGCGTGGATTGAAACAGTTGCATGGCAATTTCGCCGTTTTTGAAAACAATAACGGTTGGAATGCTCATAACGCCGAACTGCATGGCAAGCTCCTGTTCATCGTCCACGTTCACTTTGCCAATAACAGCAGTCCCTTCTTTTTCGTTTGCAATTTCTTCCACCAAGGGGCCAAGCATTTTGCAGGGCCCGCACCATGGCGCCCAAAAATCTACCAACACCGGCAATTCGTTTTTCAGTACAATCTCTTCAAAGTTGTCTTTTGTAATTGTAATTTCCATTTTTAATCTCCTGTTTTTTTATTGCAGAATTTTCGCAATATCTGCTAATATTTCTTTTTGTGTTCTCACATTCTCTTCAAAACCAAGTTCACTGCCGGGTTGCTCTTGGTCGCCGTATTTCGGCACCCGTACCGGCCGCTTCCCTGCTTTGCCTTTGTGGGCGCGCAGGGCATGCTCTAAGCTTAGTACAGCAGGTACTGGCGCCTGCCCTTGCGCCGTATAGTGGCCGCGCCGTTTTTTACTTTGCATATCTAATACGCCAATTTTATCTTCTATTTCCTTTGCTGTACCCTCAAACTGTGCAGCTACCGTTTGCAGGGTATTATACGCGGTGTCAAGCTCAACTTCAACCTTCTCAAGTGTGCCCCTAAGGCCTGTCAAGTATTCGCCTATGGCCTGCGCCTGTGCTGCAAGCTGCGCCTGTAATTCTACTCCGCCGGGGGTGTTCGCGTTCAAGCGCACAAGTTCTTCCAGCTGTTTGCGCTGCTGTGCTAAGCGTTTAATCTCCTGCTCTTTACTCTCTGCGGCAGCTTGTGCAATAAGCAGGTTTTGCTGCATAGTTTTTTGGGTTTTATCCAGGCGGGTGTTGCGCTCCTGCTCATCTGCCAATGCGTTCTGCAACACTGTGTGTTGCTTTCCAAGGCTTGCAATCTCTGTTTCTTGCAATTGGTTCTTCGCGTGCAGTTCTCTAAGGCCAATTAAAAGGCGCTCGTGCTTTGCGCTCAGCTGCTTGTTCTTTGTCTGTTCAACCTGCAAAGCGCCTGCGGCAAATTGTTTTTCGTTGCGCAGTGCCTCAAGTTCGCCCTCTTGTTCTTGTAATCGTTCATACAATTCTTTTACAGCCGCACCCAAGGCCTCTTGCTTTTTCAAAAGTTCTTTCTTCGCTTCACCCTCGCTATTTAACTGCAATTCAAGTTCGTCGCGCTCTTTTTGCAGGTTTTTAAGCTCTTTTTCGTATTTAAATGCCTGCTCTTGCATTCTGCGCAGGTTTGCAACCAACCGCTCTTGCCGTTCTGTAAGTTTTTGGGTTACCTCTTGCTCTGCAATTAACTGTGTATAAAGGTTTTGTGCCTCACTTAAAATTTCATCATGCTCTTTTTCCGTTTGCGAAAGTTTTGCCGACAGCTGGGTGTCCAGCTGGGCGTGTTTCACTTGCAAGTCTGCCAACTCTGTTTCCAGCCCCTCAACCATTTTGAGGGAACTTGCATGCATACGGTCTATATAGTTCAAAACATCCGCTCTTTTAAAACCAAAAAGCTGGCTGCCAAACTCTTGTTCTTTATTTTGCGGCATATACAAAACCCCTTCATGCGCAAATATATTTTAAGCCCTATCAGCCAGAATTAATTCCTCAATTGCGCAAAGCCCAACTTTTATAGCCATTTCCGTGTCATGTTCCTGCGGGTCCTGCATACCCGCTTTAAAGCGTTCCTGGTTCCACACGCACAGCATGCATGCACCGCTGCGCGCCCCCGGCAAAGTAGCCGTAACGGTAAATAGCGCAGCAGACTCCCTTTCAGAGGCAAGCGTCCCACCTTTTATCCAGGCCTGCCACTTGTTAAGCAGTTCATATGAAACGGGTTTTTCCTCCGGTGCATGCTGGCCGTAATATGCATCTTTGCACTGCACCACACCTGTGTGGTAGCGTGCGCCAAGCTTTTTTGCCGCATTGCGCAGCGCCACGGTGCATTCAAGGTCCGCCACCGCAGGGAACTCAATTGGCATATACTCCTTGCTTGTCCCCTCCATGCGAATTGCACCGGTAACAACAACTATATCCCCGGGCAAAACCTGCATCTGCATACCGCCGGAGGTGCCAACCCTGAGAAAAGTGCGCACCCCAAGCTTGTACAGCTCTTCAATGGCAATTGCCGCAGATGGCCCGCCGATACCGGTTGACGTGACAACAACCTTTTCCCCTGCAATTGTGCCAAGGTAGGTATTATACTCTCTTTTATGGGTAACCGGCTTTGAATTTTCCATGAGGGCGGCAATTTTCGGCACCCTGTCCGGGTCGCCGGGTAATATTGCATATGTCGCGCCTTCAATATCCTCTTTAGCCAAATTTATATGGTACAGCACTTCGCCCATTGAAATTCCTCACTTTTTGGAGATAAACCCCATTATATAGGGAAAATTAGTATATATTCTTGAAAATTATACCATGTATTGTGTCACATTCCAATATAAAAAACCAAACAGGTTTGCTGAAAAAGCAAACCTGTTTCTGTCTATTTTGTACAGTTTTCACTTGTTCAAGATATTCATAATCTCCACAAGGTAATCATCATCTTCGTCGTTAAAACCAAAATTGCTCTGGGGCTTTTCCACCTGCTCCGGTGCATCATCCTCTGCAAACTGGGGCACAAAACCTGAAAGCGTGTTTGTGTTTGCAGCCATTTCAAAGCCTGTGGCTATTACGGTAATGTGCAGCTCGTCAACCATGTTTTCATCAATTGCGGTACCCCAAATAATGTTGGCGTCAGGGTTTACCGAGCCGGTTATAATGGTTGCCGCCTGGTCAACTTCTTCAAGGCCAATGTCCGGTGAGGATGTAATGTTAATTATAACGCCCATGGCGCCGTTAATACTTGTCTCAAGCAGCGGGCTTTGTATGGCCGCATTAGCCGCTTCCTCTGCCTTGTTCGGGCCTTTGCCAACACCAACGCCCATATGGGCACGGCCGGCATCTTTCATTATTGCGTGCACGTCAGCAAAGTCAAGGTTAATTGTTGCGGGCATGTTAATAAGCTCAGATATACTCTCAACGCCTTGGCGCAGCACACTGTCTGCCGCCTCAAAGGCGTTTAGCATTGTAATGCGCTCTTGTGAAATAAGCTTAAGCCGCTCGTTTGGTATAACTATCAATGAATCTACGCTGTCCATAAGGTTTGCAATGCCCTGTGTTGCAAGGCGCATTTTGCGCTGCCCTTCAAATGCGAAGGGTTTTGTAACAATGCCAACCGTTAAAATGCCAAGCTCTTTTGCAATGGCAGCCACCACCGGCGCTGCACCTGTGCCGGTGCCACCGCCCATACCTGCGGTTATAAAAGCCATTTGCGCGCCTTTTAACGCTGAGGCAATTTCATCTCTGCTCTCCTCTGCACTGCGTTGGCCAGTTTCCGGGTTAGCACCGGCGCCGCGGCCTTTTGTAAGTTTTGCACCCAACTGCACCTTGTGCCCGGCGCCGGATTTCAGCAGGGCTTGCTGGTCGGTATTCATGGCAATAAATTCAACGCCGCCCATATTTGCAGCCACCATGCGGTCTATTGCGTTGCCGCCGCCGCCGCCAACACCAATTACTTTTATTGTTGTTATATTCTGCATCTCTTCATCTAATATAAAAGCCAATTTCTTTCCCCCTGCTGTTCAAATTCTATAGGTGCAAAGGCACTTGCCTGTTCTTATTCAATAATAAAATGCATATTTATAATAGTTTAATATACTTATACTATAGAATATCAAACTTAGCATATAAACACAAGTTATTTTTACCCGAATTGCGAATTTTAACCGCCGCAAAATACTGAAAATTAAGGGGCAAATGTAGCTTTTGAGGGGTAACTTGCGTCCAGTGTTCCCGTTTCATTTTCGCCTATCTGTGTTTGTAAAATATTGTTAGCTAGTTGTATTTTGTAAGCCAGCTCTGTTTGTGTGCCAAGGTATACAAGCACTCGGTTATCATGGGTGTATGTAAGTTCCAGCATATTGCTCACATCAAGGGCAGTCACCTTTTCTGCACCTGCCGCAGCCAGGGCAGCAAGTAGGTTTTTCAAAAGTTTCTCTGTTGCTTCATCTGCAAAAGCAAAAGGGGCGCCAACTATAAGGCTGTTGGTCTGCAGGCCCTCTATGGTGCAAAGCCCATCAGGTTGAATGTCGCTTCGGCGCAGCACCTTCAAATTTTGTGAGAGCACAACGCCGGAGTCTTGCAGCGGAACATAGTAATATTCCACCGCTTGCTCCACAATAAAAACCACTGTGCCGGGCAAGCGCCGGCGCACCTTTATGTTTTCAAGGTAGGGCAGTGCCTTGGCCATCTGGCGTTCTGCCTCAGATATTCTAAACCTGAAGATATTTTCACCTGCTTCATGGCTGAAAGCGTAAATTAACTCCTCTTGCGTATAGCTTGTCTCGCCTGTAACCCTAAACCCGCTAATGGGGAAAAGCACTGTTAAAGAGCACACCACTGCAACAAGTAAAAGCGCCGCAACAAACCCTGCCTGCCACAGGTGCTTTTTGCGCCTTTGCCGCCTTGCCTGCCCATGGCTTATCCGCGCACTCTGCTGGTCATTTCCAAAAGCTTGTACACCTTCTGGCCCCTGCGCTGCCCGGCGCCGGGGCGGGGCGGGCAGGGGTGCAGCGCTTTGCCTGCGCTGCCCAACGCCGGTTATGTCAATGTCTATGTTAGCCGGTTTCACCACAGGCTTTTTAGGCTTTTTCTTTTCCATTCCAGCGCCTTTCTTATTTTGCACCTGCCACGCCCTGCGTACGTTGCGCCCGGCAGGGCATTAAACATGCATTGCTGCACCATTTAATTTTGCCGTGCATTAAAATTTGTTAAACGGTGGCAGCTTTGTTCACATAATTTTTATGGCATATATTTTGGTTTATTCAATATACATTGTTTTTGCCCCAAGGCTGTTTAGCAAGCCGCTCATGTTTTCATACCCGCGGCTTACATACTGCATGCTGCCTATTTGTGTTTTGCCGGTTGCCGCAAGCGCCGCTATTACCAGCGCCGCGCCACCGCGCAAATCCTCTGCCTGCACCTCTGCGCCCTGTAAAGCACTTTGGCCGGCAACATCTACCCTGCGCCCCTGCACCTCAATTTTTGCTCCAAGTTTTTGCAAGCCTGCAGCGCAGGCAAAGCGGTTGTCAAAAATCATCTCTTGCAGTTGCAGGTTACCTGCGCTTTTACAAAAAGCAGCGCATAAAAGCGGGCCCGCATCTGTTGCAAAACCCGGAAAAGGTTTTGTATCTACCCTAAAACTGCCCTCTAACGGTTTTGCGGCTACGGCGTGTATGCTTGGGCCGATGGATTCAATTTCGCACCCGGCCAGGCGCAGAATATTAATAAGCTTAGCAACACTGCTGTACTGCACACCGTCTACAATAATGTCGCCGCCGGCAGCGGCCACCGCACACAAAAGCGTGCTGGCTAAAATTCTGTCTCCCAATACCCGGTAGGTGCCGCCGGTAAGCTTTTTAACCGGCTTTATTGTTATAACAGGGCCGCCCGCACCTGTAATTTCCGCACCACAGGCATTTAAAAAGGCAGCCAGCTCCACTACTTCAGGCTCTCTTGCGGCACCACGCAAAACAGTTTCATTTTTTGCAAGCACCGCAGCCATAAGCACCGTTTCAGTTGTGCCAACGCTAGGCAGGCGCAGTGTAATGTCTGCCCCGGTAAGGCCGTTTGGTGCTTGAAGAATGTAGCTGTCATCAATTTTTTCATATGTGGCGCCCATGGCGGCCAGGCTTTGCAGGTGCATATCTATCGGCCGTGGGCCAAGGTTGCACCCGCCCGGGTGGAATATTTCAGCCCGGCCGCACCGCTGCAGCAGCGGCGCAAGGTAAAAAATAGAAGACCGCATACTTTCCATCTGCCCGCGGGTTAAGGCACTTTTGGCCATGGGGCCGGCTTGTAAAAACAACTCTTTGCCTTCAAATACAACCTCTGTGCCAAGGCTGCCCAAAATTTCTGCACCGGCAAAAACATCTGTAAGCAACGGCACATTTTGCAGCTGCACACGCCCTTCACACAAAAGGCTGGCCGCCATTATTGGCAGCACACTGTTTTTTGCACCCGGAAGTTGCGCTTTTCCCTCTAGCGGGTTACCGCCCTCAATTTCCATTACCTTCATCTGCATCACCTCATTCAATCTCCTGCTATTCTATGAATGAAGGCCTGCAGGTGTGAAATTTAACTTTTTACCATTTCAAACAACTTTTCTGCAATTATAGTGGCAGAAGCCGGTGTTGCAAGCGCTTTTGCCGCATTCTCCATTTGGGTAAGGCGGCTGCGGTTGGTAAAAAGCTCGTCTGCAATGCTCACTAATGCGGCGCCTGTAAGATTTTTCTCCTCAAGCATAATTGCCGCGCCTGCGTCCACCACCTCTTTGGCATTATGGTACTGGTGGTTTTCTGAAACATAGGGCGAGGGCACAAGCACGGCGGCCCTACCCGCGGCCGCAAGTTCACTTATTGTAAGCGCACCTGCACGGCATATAACCAAGTCTGCCGCTGCAAGGGCACTCGGCATATCTTCTATGTATTCCTGCACTGTAAAGTTTGGCCCCGGGGCAATGCAAAATTTGTTCATCAGGGCACAAAACTCTTCTTTTCCTGCGGCGCCCGTTGCATGTATATGCAGGTAATTTTCATGTGCAAGGTGCCACGCCGCAAGTTCTGCTACGGCGCGGTTTAGCGGCGCTGCGCCAAGCGACCCCCCAAAGCTTAAAAGCACCGGCCTGCCACCTGCGCCAAGCGCCGCTTTGCAAGCACCTCTGTCGGCTTCAAAAATTGCGCTACGCACAGGGTTGCCAACAATCAAAGTTTTTTCTTTCTGGCCTAAACGCTGTGCGGCGGCAGGGCTTGCAGCAAAAATAACATCAACTTTTTTGGCCAACAGCTTATTGGTTACCCCGGGAAAGGCATTTTGCTCATGTATTGCCGCGGGTATGCCTTTTTTTGCTGCCTCGCGTATAACCGGCCCGCTTACATAGCCACCTGTGCCAATGCACACATCCGGTGCAAAATCCTTCAAAATTTTCCTCGCCCGGAAGCCTGAAAAAGCCAAGGCAAAAAGCGCGGCAATGTTGCGGCGTATGTTTTCCAGCGTTAAACGGCGCTGAAAGCCATGGACGTTTATGTGCGCAAAACTGTAGCCTGCCGCATTAACAAGGCCGTACTCAATTCCGTCTTTTCGCCCTACAAATAAAATTTCCGCACCCGGCATTGCTTTTTTTACAGCACCCGCAACAGCCAGCGCCGGGTTAACATGCCCACCTGTTCCACCTGCCGCAATTAAAACACGCATTTTATTCCCCCTTATGGGTTACCTTATTATATACAAATTAAAACAACCTGTTTGCTACCATTTAAATTTTTGCCACCTTCGCCTGCCGTGAAACAGACAGCACCACACCCATTTCAAACAGCAACAGCAAAAGCGATGTGCCCCCGTGGCTGAAGAACGGCAGGCTTATGCCGGTGTTTGGCACCGTGCCGGTAACCACGGCAATGTTAAGCACCGCCTGCAGGGTAACCTGTGTTATTATGCCAACTACAAGCATTGCGCCAAATTTATCTTTGGCCTGTATGGCAATGTACAGCCCTCTTAAAAGTAAAAATACAAAAAGCAAAATAATTATTGTTGCGCCAATAAAGCCAAGCTCTTCGCAAATAATTGAAAAGATAAAGTCGTTTTGCGGCTCCGGCACATAAAGGTGCTTCTGCCTTGAATTGCCCAGCCCAAGGCCTGTGACCCCGCCGGAGCCAATTGCCAAAAGGCTTTGTATTATCTGGTGTCCCGCATCTGTCGGGTCGGAAAAGGGGTCGAGCCAAATGTTTATGCGTTCTGTGGCGTAGGGCACAAGGTCATCTATAAAAAGCACAGCGGCAATAACAGCAGAAACACCAATTGCGCCAATAGATAAAAACCATTTAATAGCCGTGCCGCCAATGAACATCATTATAGCGCCAATAGCCAAAATAAGCAGCGTGCCTGAAAGGTGCGGCTGTTGCAGCATAAGCCCTGCAATAATGCCCAGCACAACGGCAAAAGGCAAAACGCCGTATAAAAAACTTTCTTGCAAGTTTTTGCTTCTCATTTTGGTGTGGTTGTTTGAAACTATATAGGCAAACAGTAAAATTACTGCAAATTTTGCAATTTCTGAAGGTTGAAAGGTTACCCCGAATGCAATTATCCAACGGCGGGCGTTGTTTAGCGGCGGCATGAATAAAACTACTACAAGCAATAAAAAGGTTACACCCATAAGCGGCCATGCAAAAGGCTTTATCAGGTGGTAGTCCAGCCTTGCAACAACCAGCATAACCAATATTCCAAGTGCCCCGTAAACAACCTGGCTGCGCATGTAATGGAAGCTGTCGCCCTTAAACCGGTAATAAGCGGTTGCGTAGCTGGCGGAGAAAAGCATTATAAGCCCAAATACCACCAGCGTTAAAACAATTATTAAAAAGGGGTAGTCTATACCGGGGCGCACGTGTGGTTTTTTTTGCTTTGCCGTTTCAGGCTTATTTTGCGCCTTTTCCTGCGCCTTGCCTTTAGTTCTCGCAGCCACTTTTACCCCCCTTTATCTTTGTTTTTTGCTTATTATTCTAGGTTAAGTTGCAATTAAATATAAAAAACCGGCCAGGGCGCCAAACACCCCCACAAGAGAGAACACAAAAACAATTTTCACTTCGCTCCAGCCGCTCATTTCAAAATGGTGGTGTATTGGCGCCATTTTAAAAATGCGCTTGCCGTGGGTAAGCTTAAAATACCCCACTTGAATAATATCTGAAAAAGCTTCCAGCAGATAAACCAAGCCGAAAAAGAAAAGTATTTCCGGCCTGCCAATTAGGTATGCCAGCACCACAACCGCGCCGCCAAGGTACATAGAGCCAACGTCCCCCATTATTACTTTTGCGGGGTAGAAGTTCCAAACCAAATACCCTGCGCACCCGCCTGCCATTGCAGCGGCATAAAGGCCGGCAGTATAATAGCCAATATAGCTTGAAACAACCATAAACGCCATGCACGCCACAAATGTTACAGAGGCATGCAACCCGTCAACACCGTCTGTTAAATTTGCGCCGTTAACCATACCTATTATGAGCACAAAAGAGAAGATATAATACACAAAGCCTAAATCCTGGTAGCCGAAAAACGGAATGTACAGCATGGTTGACAATGTGCCGTTTAAATAAAGCGACGCCAAAAAGGCCCCTGTTACCGCCACCTGCATAATAATTTTGTACCTGGCAAGCAGGCCAAGGTTGCGCTTTTTAACAACTTTAATGTAGTCATCTACAAAGCCGATAAACCCGAATGCAAGCGCTGTTATTACCCCAATTAAAAGGTTTAGGTTTTCGTGCATATAGCTGCTCTGTGTAAACTCCGGCACAGCCGTGACAAGTAAAGATAAACTGCAGCAAAGGCCGACAAGCGAGCCCGCGACAATTAAAAAGCCGCCCATTGTGGGTATGCCCTGTTTATTCTCGTGCCAGGTGGGGCCAATCTCCTTTATGGTTTGGCCAAACTTCACCCTGCGCAGCCAGGGAATTAGCACAATGCCAAGCAGTGCGCTTACTATCAGGCTTAACCCTGCTGCCAAAGCAAATGAATACCTCGCCATTTCAATACCTCATTTATATAAATTGTATACGGCTTTGCCTGTTAAATAACGCGCTAAAGCCGTGTTTTGTGCGCTTAGGCCGCAGGGCCGCCCGCAAAACGTTTCTCGTTTGCGGGGGGCGCTAAGGTTGTAACTCGCAATTTTTTCAAACTTTATATATTATAATACGCATCCACTAAATCTTCAAATTGTAAAGAATGGCTGGCTTTAAATAAAATTGCATCCCCTGGTTTTGCCAGCGCCCCAAGGTGGGCAGCCGCCTCTTCTTTTGTTGCAAAATGGTGAGTGTTTTCAATGCCGGCAGCTGCGCCTGCTTCGCTTATTGTCTTTGCCAACTCACCGCAGGTGTAAAGGTCTGTAACCCCAAGTTTTGCCGCCAAAACACC
>JAVBRS010000137.1:0-15421 GCA_031547715.1 Oscillospiraceae bacterium | reverse complement strand
GCATTGCAGACGTAATTTTTGCCGGCAACGGGGAAGGGGCGAAGGCGCCCCGGGTAGACCTGCCGGTGGTTATAATGGCCGGCGGCCTTGGCACACGGCTTTACCCGTACACAAAAATACTGCCAAAGCCGTTAATACCGGTGGGCGAGCTGCCCATTGCAGAACATATTTTGCAGCGGTTTGAAGGGGCGGGCTGCAGCAGGTTTTACATGGTTGTCAACCACAGAAAAAGCATGATAAAATCATACTTTTCAGACTGCGGGCAGTGCTACAACATAACATTTATTGACGAGGACACACCACTTGGCACAGGCGGCGGGCTGGCCCTTTTAAAGGGCAGCCTGAATGAGCCGTTTTTCTTCACCAACTGTGACATTATGGTAGATGCCGACTATGCCGATATTTACAAATACCACAAAGAAAACAAAAATTTAATTACAGTGGTGTGCGCCTTTAAACACATGACAATACCCTACGGCGTTATTGAGCTTGGCGAGGCGGGCGACATTAAAACCATTACCGAAAAACCGGAGATGAACTTTTTAACCAACACCGGCCTTTATTTAGTAGAGCCCCAGGTGGTGGAAGAACTGGCGGCCGGTGTTGCAATAGGCTTCCCGGACATTATGGAGGCCTATCGCCAAAAAGGCGGGAAGGTAGGCGTGTACCCGGTAAGTGAAAACAGTTGGATGGACATGGGCCAAATGGAAGAGTTGGAAGCCATGCGCCGACGCTTAGAGGGCAAAGGATAGGATAATTAAAGTACAGTGCAAAGCCTAAACTTTGCACTGTACTTTTTTGTTGCGGCGTGGTAGTTTTGTATTAAATGTTTTTAAATTATGTCCTATAAAGGCGGGCTAAATATGTTTGCAGCTGTATGTATTTATTTATATGAACATGCTTTCACAATATATTATTCCCGTTATCTCGCTGGTGTTTACCACCTTTTACCTGTGGGCTTTTGGCAGCTTAAAGCCGGCACCGGTACCCTTGGTGCGCTTGATGCAGGAGATGCACAGGGGCAAAATAGGCAAAAGCCGTTACAGGCACCACCTAATTATGAAAGTGCGGAGCAAAACCCACTACAAATGCAAGCGGGGGAAGTGCAAGTTGCGGTGCCGCTGCCACCACAGCAGTACACTAAAAAACAGGCGGCGGCACAAAAAATAAAGGCAACACTGGAAAATACGCTTGGCATTGTTAACATTATTTTGTTTTTGCCCATTGCGTTTTTGCAATGTCCGTGGCGGTATGGGGTTTAATGGGTGTGTATGAGGTGGGTTTAAAACCACGCATGCTTTCGTTTTTGGCCACCGTGTTTGCACCAATAGCTGCACTAATAAATGCATATCGTTGCAGGGTAAAAAAATAAACACAGCGCTAACCCCTTTGGGTATAGTTAACTTAATGCTACCCTTATGGGTATGCACTGTAATTTACTTATATTTTCTTTTTTCATAACATGGCGCTGCAATAACTACAGCCGGGGTAAAAGGCAATAAAATAAAGGCAGGCCGGCTTAAGTTGCTGCTTTTATGCTTTAAATACGGCGGGTACAACACTTTTGGCAAATGTAAAAACTGCACGAAAAATACAATTTACACATGGGGGGGGTAGAAAATGCAATGGGTGCTGCTTTTAGCAGGTTATTGTTTTTGCACTGTTGCTGCTATAATGGCAACTTATAAAACAGAATACGGGCGCGCATTACTTGCAAAAGCCGTCCCGAAACACGCAAAGGGCCTATGCTACGTTGGCATGCTGCTTTGTGTATTCATCGGTGGCGCCGGGGTAGCCATGTTCGGCATTTTGCTAATGTTGTTCACAAAAATTTACGGGCCGCCGTTGCTGTTTGGGAGCTTTTATTTCGTAGTACTTGCCTTGGGGGTGGGCTACGCGGTAAACATATGGCGTATGCGCACCCGCAAAAAAAGCTTATTTTTTTTGGCGGCGGCAATTCCCATATTCACTTTTTTTCTTTCCAGTTGGCGGGTGAACAGCATTGGTTTACTTGATATGTTTTTGTGGCCTTGTGCAGGCGCTGTAGCCTTTGCGTGCATAAAAGCGGCGGTAGAAAAGCTGCAAGGTGAAGAAATGATGGCCGCACTTGTTTATGCATATATACCGGTTGTAACTGCAGTGCCTTTTGCATTATGGGGGGCTGTGCTGCTTTATTTTAATATAACATAAGTGCACAACATGGTAAATTTGCAAAGCATAACGCAGCTGCCTTGCAGGCAGCAGCTTACAAAGCACAAAATAAAGCAAAAGGCGGGCACACGGGTGCCCGCCTTTATAATTTGCGATATAAATATAACAGCAACAGAACAGGCACAAAACTGCAAATGTGTAAATTTATAAAAATATTGTCAAAAAACAGCAATTAATGTATAATTGTACCAGTTAGGGCAACGCCCAAATAACAGGAGGTTTATTATGGCGACAGGAAAATTTAAAATAGAAGTAAGCAAAAAAGGCGATTATTACTTTAATTTAATTGCGGCAAACAACCAAGTTATTGGAAACAGCGAAATGTATTCAACAAAAGACACCTGCAAAAACGGCATTGAAAGCGTACGCAAAAATGCAGTTGATGCAAAGGTGGAGGACCAAACCGCCACAAATTTTGAAAAGATTGCAAACCCCAAGTTTGAAATTTACCAAGACAAAGCCGGTGAATTTCGTTTTCGCCTAAAAGCCCGCAACGGTGAAATTATTTTAACCGGTGAAGGCTATAAGGCAAAGGCAAGCTGCCAAAACGGTATAGAAAGTGTGCGCACCAACGCTAAAGACGGCACGGTAGAAGAGGCCTAACTGAAGGCAGGCCCCGCAGGCAAAACATTTTAAAAGCACCCGCAGGGGTGCTTTTTTGCTTTTGCTAATGCATTTTGCCACCGGTTAAAACAGTTAGGTGTTGTGTGCATTTAATGTAAAAACAGGCGAAGCTTGCACTATTAAAACATGCAATATATTTGCAGGCTTTGTATATAACACTTGTGTAAAAACGCCGCCGCTATGGTATAATAAACCTGTTAAACAATTAAACGGTTTGTGTGCAAAATACGGGGACTATAAATGCCTTGGTTATGGGCGCTGGCCCATGGTATACAAGCTGTTAAAAACAGGGGGTACCCTATGGGTGTTTTAATTATTGCAGAGGCAGGTGTTAACCACAACGGCAGTTTAGAGCTGGCTAAGCGCATGGCAGATGTTGCAAAGGCCGCAGGGGCAGATATTGTTAAATACCAAACCGCCATACCGGAACTTGTTATAAGCACCTTTGCCGAAAAGGCGGAGTACCAGAAAAAAGAGACGGGCGCGGGGGAAAGCCAGCTTGACATGGTGCGCAAAATACACTTTGATTTTGCAGGCCACCGCGAACTGCAAGCCTACTGTGCCGAAATTGGCATACAGTACCTTTCCACCCCGTTTGATTTGGCAAGCATTGACTTTTTAAATGGGATAGATATGCCGGTTTTTAAAATACCGTCCGGAGAGATTACCAACCTGCCATACCTTGAAAGGGTTGCGGCCCTTGGCAAACCCGTAATACTCTCTACCGGCATGAGCGAGCTTAGCGAAGTTGGAACAGCGCTTGATATTTTGCGCAGCGGCGGCGCAGGCGAAATTACTGTGCTGCATTGCAACACAGAGTACCCCACCCCGCTAAAAGATGCAAATGTGCTTGCCATGTTGGATATACAGCGCGCGTTTGGTACCCCGGTGGGCTTTAGCGACCACACATTGGGCCTTGCGGCACCGCTGGCAGCGGTTGCCCTTGGCGCAAATGTTATTGAAAAGCACTTTACGCTGGACAAAAACATGGAAGGCCCTGACCACAAGGCCAGCATGAGCCCGGAAGAGCTGGCAGCTTTAGTTAAAGCAATACGTGAAACAGAACTTGTGCTTGGCAGCGGCCACAAAACCGTTACTGAAAGTGAAGCTAAAAACAAGCCCATTGCCCGCAAAAGCATTGTTGCGGTTAAACCCATAAAAAAAGGCGAGCAGTTTACCGAAGAAAACCTTTATGTTAAGCGGCCGGGGGGCGGTGTTAGCCCCATGCTGTGGCACAGTGTTTTGGGCAAAACAGCCAAGAGGGATTTTGCCCCGGATGAGTTGATTGAGTTATGAGTGAAAACAAAAGCGAAAAAAAATATAAAGTTTGCACGGTAACCGGCACAAGGGCGGAGTATGGCCTGCTTAGCCCGGTGTTGGCAAAAATAAAAGAGAGTGACAAACTGCGGCTGCAACTTATTGTAACTGGTGCACACCTAAGCGCCGCTTACGGTGCAACAGTTAAAGAGATAGCCGGCAGCGGCATGCCTATAACAGCACAGGTTGACATTTTAAAATTTGCTGACACCCAGCTTGGGGTAGCGGAGACGGTTGGTTTTGCCACAGCCGTTTTTGCAAAGCAGTTTGCGGGCCTACAGCCGGGTGCCGTGCTGCTTTTAGGAGACAGGTATGAAATTTTTGCAGCGGCTACCGCCGCCGCAATTTTAAACATACCCATAGCCCATATAAGCGGCGGCGACGTTACCACCGGTGCGCAGGATGAATTTTTTCGCCACAGCATATCTAAAATGGCAAAGTTACATTTCGCCAGCTGCGAAGACTCCGCGAAGCGGCTGTTGCGCATGGGTGAAGAGCCTGCAAGGGTGTACAATGTGGGCGGCCTGGGCGATGAAAACATTAGGGCGGTTGAGCTGTTTACAAGGGACGAGCTTGCCCAAAGCCTTGAATTTGCAACCCTGCCACCGTTTTTGCTTGTAACCTTCCACCCTGAAACGGCAAAAGGCCATGCAGGTGCACAGGCGCAAATGGGCGAGCTGCTTGCCGCATTAAATGATTTCAGCGACTACACAATTTTATTCACAAAAGCCAATGCAGACGCCGGAGGTACCGCCGTTAACAACATGATAGACCGCTACTGTGAGGAGCACAAGAATGCTGTGGCACACACTTCTCTCGGTTTGCGGCGTTACCTTTCGGCAATGAAACATTGTGCTGCCGTGGTGGGCAATTCTTCCTCAGGCGTGGTGGAGACGCCAAGTTTTGGCAAGCCCGCAGTTAACATTGGCACAAGGCAGGCGGGGCGTATTATGTGCGCAAACGTGCTTTGCACACCTGCTAAAAAAGATGATATAACCGCATCCATAAAAACAGCGTTAACCCCGGCATTTGCAAAAACTGCCACAGCGGTGGTTAGCCCATATAACGGCGGCAACACCAGCGGTAAAATTGTAACCACACTGGAATACTGGCTAAGCGGCGGTGCATTGGCACACGCAAAAAACTTTTATGAAGGGGATATATAAATGAATTTTTTAATTGTAGGCCTTGGCTCAATGGGTAAGCGGCGTGCACGCCTTATTAAAGGTATTGCGCCGCAAGCATCCGTTTCAGGGGTAGATTTTTCAAGCCAGCGGCGAGAGGAGGCCGAAGGCCTTGGAATACGCACCTTTGCAACGTTGGCAGAGGCATTGGCCGAAAAGCCGGACGCTGCCTTTGTGTGCACTGCGCCGCTTTCACACCATGCCATTATTAAAGAAGTTTTGCTCGCAGATGTGCACGTATTCACCGAGCTTAACCTGGTGGCAGACGGCTACGATGAACTGACCGCCATTGCAAAACAACGCGGTTTGCAGCTTTTCCTCTCCAGTACAATGCTTTACAGGGGGGAAGTACAGTACCTGCAAAAGCGGGTTAAAGCGTTTGGCAAACCCATCTCCTACCTTTACCACATAGGCCAGTACCTGCCGGACTGGCACCCTTGGGAGGATTACAAAAACTTTTTTGTTAACGATGTGCGCACAAACGGCTGTCGTGAAATTTTCGGCATTGAAATGACGTGGCTTACAGAAACCTTTGTGCCGGTGGTCTCTGTTCACACTGAAAAAGATAAAGTTACAGACCTTGCCACCACCTACCCGGACCGCTTTTTTGTAACACTTGTTCACCAAAGTGGTGCAAAAGGTGTTTTAATGGTGGACATTGTGTGCCCCACCGCCGTGCGCTACCTTGAAATTTTTGGCGAGGGGCTGCATCTTTTTTGGGAGGGGAACCCAAAAGCCCTTTTCACCTTTGACGCCGAAACCCGCCAAAAAACATTCGTAAATACTTATGAAAAGTTTGAGCAGGACCCACGTTATTCCTCCAACATAGTTGAAACCGCTTATTCAGATGAAATTATGAATTTTTTTGATATTCTTGCCGGCAAGGCCCAGCCCCTTTACAGCTTTGAAAAGGATGCGCTGGTACTGCAAATTCTAGATGAAATTGGCGCATAGGGGGAAACGATGAAAGTGCTTTTTATCGGCCTTGGCTCTATAGGAACAAGGCATTTAAAAAACCTTGCCGCAGTTGCAAGGGGGCGTGGTATAAAGCTACAGGTTGACGCACTGCGTTCATCAAAAAGGGCGCTGGCGGCAGAGGTTGAAGAGCTTTTAGACAACCAGTTTGAGACAGCGCAAGATACGGCGCAGTTTTATGATGTGGTTTTTATAACCAACCCAACCAACCAGCATTTTGAAACCATAAAGGCGTTCAGCGGCAAAGCGGGTGCATTTTTTCTAGAGAAACCGCTGTTTGAAGATGCGGGCTATACCCTTGAAGGCTGTGGCCTTGAAGGGAAAAAGGCCTATGTTGCCTGCCCCATGCGCCACAGTGAAACCTTTCGCCAGCTAAAGGCTGCGGCTGCCGGGCAAAAGGTTTATTCCGCAAGGCTTATCTGCAGCAGCTACCTTCCGGAGTGGCGGCCGAATGTCGACTACCGTGAAGTGTACTCAGCAAAAAAAGAGATGGGCGGCGGCGTTTCAATAGACCTTATACATGAGTGGGATTATTTAATCGACCTTTTCGGCCTGCCGGAAGTATGCTATAACCTGCAGGGCCGCTATTCAGACCTTGAAATAGACAGTGATGACCTAAGCATATACATTGCCCGCTACAAAACCCTTTTGGCTGAGGTGCACCTTGACTATTTTGGCCGCACCTACCGCCGCACCGCGGAGCTGTTTTTAAAGGGGGGCATACTCACTGCAGATTTTGGCGCACGCACCGTAACACTACCGGGTGGCGAGGTTATAGACTGCGCCGAGGATACCAACCAGTGGTATATACATGAAATGAACCATTTTTTAAATTTTTTGGAAGGCAAAGAAGAAAACATGAACCCGCCAAAGCTTGCACTGGCCGCAATGCGCATTGCACAGGGCAAGCAATTGTAAAAATAAGCTTTTTTGCCGGCACCTTTACATTAAAAGCAAAATGGTGCAGTACCTTGCAGGGTGTTGTTTAAAAGCCCGGTTTTAAGTTAATGCGTTTTTTAAGCACGGGTTTTGTGCATGGTGGCAGGGTATTGGCAGTGTACTAATATGTGCGGTGCGCACAATTTTGGCAGGCATTTTATAATTTGGTACAACACATTAACACAAAGGGGCAGCATATGAAACGTGTACTTATAACGGTTTGCGGCAGGGCTGGCAGCAAAGGCTTTAAAAATAAAAACCTAAAAACCTTTTGTGGCCGGCCACTTGTTTACTACACACTTTCCGCCGCTGAAATACTGGTAAAAGAGCGGCCGGACCTGCAGGTGGACATCTGCTTGAACACCGACTCGGCACCGCTTGCAGAGCTGGTGCTTGCAAGTTACCCTGAAGTTGACGTAGTGCAGCGCCCGGAGGAACTGGCAGGGGACACAACCCCTAAAATGGCGGTGTTCCAGCACTCTTTGGCGCAGATGGAAAAACTAAAAGGCTATGAATACGACTTCCATATTGATATGGACATTACCAGCCCAATGCGCAGAAATTTTGACCTGGGCGAGATTGTGCGAATGTTTGAAGCAGAGGATGGGCTGGACCTTGTAATGTCTGCTGCGCCGTCACGCCGCAACCCGTATTTTAACATGGGCCAATTGAACGAGGCGGGTTACGCCTGCAGAATTATGCAAAACAACAACACGGCCCGCCAGCAAGCGCCAAAATGCTACGATATAAACGCGTCGCTTTATGTTTTTGCACGCAGTTTTCTAACCGGCAACAGCGCCGCAGACCTATGGCAGGGTAGAGTGAAAATTTACGAGATGTTTGACACCGGCATACTGGACATAGATTCAGAGGAGGACTTTTTGCTGCTGGAAGTTATTGCACAGCATTTATACAACACCGAAAGCAGCTTTGCAGCAGTTAGAGATAACATTAGGCAGCCGCAAAAAAATTAAAACCGGCATTGCGCCAGCAAAGCACAGGGGCACTTTTTGTGCCACTGTGCTTGTTTATTTTATTAATTTTATTTATGCTAAAGTAAATAAAATTATTGTAAAGGGGCAGAAGCGTGAAAAATTATACCCAGGTATACGTTAAAAACAGTTTTGATGCGTCAAAAACATACTGCAAGGCCTTTGGTGCAGAAATTGCACTGGAGATGAAAAACGATACCGAAACTGCCTACGAACACTGTGAACTAACGGTAAACGGCGAGGGCTTTTTGGCAATTGGTGAAGCGAAAAACCCTTGCGATATAAGCTTAATTCATAAAATGAAGTGGGAAACCATGACCTTTAATGTTTTTGATATGGGAAGCGAAGAAGCGGTTTACAATGCATTTAATGTTTTAAGCGACGGCGGTGTTATTATAAATGCCGTTAATGAAGTGCCGTGGAGCAGGTGCTGTGCAACGGTTATTGATAAATTTGGCGTGTGCTGGTGGGTTGCAATTTAATAAAAACATAAATGCAAGCACATGTGCCGGCCGTGCATTTTTGATGCACCGGCGTTGCGCATAAAAAATATTTTGGTAATGCAACCTATAGTTGCCCGGCAGTTGGTTGAAGTAGCCGCGTAAAAGCAATATGCTTTTTATGGAGGTGATTAATTTGACATTAGGCAAAAGGATACAGGCCCTGAGGAAAGAAAGCGCCCTTACACAAGAGCAGTTGGCGGAAATGGTAGGTGTCAGCCGCCAGGCAGTTACAAAATGGGAAACAGACCAATCTGTTCCCAGCATGGAAAAGCTTATAATGCTGTCTTCCATATTTGAAATTCCGCTGGGCCGGCTTGCAAACGGCAATGCAGCGCAGCGTGAAGAGGAAATTGAGCCACCGGCAACAAACGCCCGTGACAGTTCAATTTTAATGGCAAACCTCACCATTTTGGCAACTGCATTTATTGGTGCATCAAGCCATGGTTTATACCGGTGGTGGTATATAAACAGCAAAACACCGGTGCTTGTGTGGCTTACATTGGCGTTTATCGGCGGTGTCTTTCTCATGGTTAGGGACAGAATTTATTATAAAAAGTACCATAAACAATTAATATGGTATGACCTTTTGTTTATAATACCAACCGTTTGCATTCCGCTAATACCCATGCCGTATGCCGCTTCTCTAACATTTATAGTTGCTTATGCAGTTACCTTTATGATGGTGTTCATCCATAAAAAAATTAGGCCTTGGGTATGGAAAAAGGGGGGTGGGCGAAAGTGACAGGTAAATGCTGACGGGCAATATTCAATAAATATTATTTAACAGCTAAATATAGAAAGTAAGCAAGGCCGCAGGTTTTTAAAAGCCTGCGGCCTATTATTGTAATGCTGTTTTAATGGGTGGGCATATTTTGTTCACATAAAAATGCAACTTATATACAGGCTTTTGCGCCTGGGTTTACTAATGTTTCTCTTTTTGTAATTGGGGCGAAAGAAAAAGCGGCGGCACCTTAAAATGTGTTCAGGAAATTTGCATGCCGCCAAGGCCCTCTTCCGCAAGTAAGCTTTTCAAAACGGTAATATCGGTGGACACATCCAGCGCTTCCTCTTGAAAAAGGCTGTCCAGCAGGGTGCCGAAAGAGGTGCTCATGGTGCCAAGTACACTTTGAATATTGGCCTTAATGTTGCCGGTGTTCTCCCCAGAAAGGCCGCTGTTTTCAACCTGGTTGTAGGTTTCAACCAATTTTAGAGTTGTGGGCAGGTAGTAGGTCATAAATTTGTGTATCTGGCCGGCCTTTTCAGGGCTTTTTGCAACCTGGGTCAAAATTTGTTCGCTTGTGTGGCATATGCCGCTAAGGGCCGTAATAACAGCAGGGTCTTTAACTTCCCCGGTAAGGGCGGCAAGGCGTACAACAAACTGGCGGCCCTCAGCTAAAATGGCGTCCACCTCCGGGTTGCCGGTGGTGCTGGTGTGGGCGGCATTTTTTGCAGTGGCAGGCGCTTCTTTAATGCTTTCCTCATAGGCGTTTTCACCCAGGTAAATGCGCTGCTGCCCGGTGCCAAAATAAAGGCCGGGCAACAACCCTTTGCCAACTGCATCCATAATGGTGCTAACAACCTCTTGCTCGCCTGTAAGGGTGGCGGCGGCAAGTTCGGCAACTGTGCAACTGCCGCGCAGCCCTAAAACAGCAAGGTAGGTGCGCAGGGTGCGCAGCGGCTTTTGCTTTTTATTTCCACTGCGCCAAAGTATGGCACCCAAAGCGGCTAGTGCAGCACATATTGTAGTGGCTATAAACATACCGCCGTTAAGAAGAGCGCCGGAAACGAAAGCCACAGCAGTAATGGATAAAATTACAGCAGCGCCGCCGAACATAGCGGTGAAAACAATACCCACCATGGAAAGGGCACTGGCGTCTGAAAGTTTTGATTTTATAATGCGCTCAACTTGCGCCTGCGGCGTAAGCGGTTTTTTGCTGGTAAAACCAAAATCTGCCCATACGCTGCTTTTGCCGGCTTCATTAAGGCCGGCGGCAATTGCCGTGCCGGCTTCAGCGGCGGCGGCGCGGCTAACCGTTTCAATCTGCCGTGCAAACTGGTTAATGGCCTGTGCCAGGTCGTTGCCGCTTTGGTTCCAGTTTATCTGTCTGTTTGCCATACATTCAACTCCTCTTCGGGGCAATACTGTTAGGGCATTATTGTAACATAAGGCAGTTGCCATTACCAGCTAATATAAAGGGTTATGCCAAAACCTAATGTATTTTTAATGCAGCGTGCAGTTTTGCCCGCTGCATTAAAATAAAATTTTAAAATGGCTTTTTATGTTATTCGCTTAAAACTAAAAATCTTTCCTGCCGCTCAAATCATCTATATGCAGCATCTGTTGTAAAACGTCAATGTCGCTGCCCACATCAATTGCGGCTTGCTCCAGTATGGTGGGGTAAAGTTTATCAAAGGCAAGCTGTATAGTGCCAAGGGTGTTTAAAATGTTTGCCCTAACATTTGCGGTATCCTCTTCAGGCAGGCCGCTTTCCTCCATCTGCAGGTGGGCCTCGGTTAAGCTAACGGCGGTTGGCATGTAGTAGTTTACTACCTTTTCAATTTCGTCTGTATCATGGGGGAAAAGGCCGAGGTGGGCAAAAAACTCTGTGTTTGTGGCGCATAGCTTTTCAAGCTGTTTTTGCAAAATAACGCTGTTGGTCTCAGTGGCAAGGGTGGCAAGGCGGCCGTTTAAACGCACGCCCTTTTCAAGCAATTCTGTGCTTGTGCGCGCAACTTCGGTTGCTTTTGCCCCGCTTTCTTCCGCTGTTTGCGCAGGGGGTTCAACGGCCTGCTGCCCCTGCAAACTTTCATTCTCCTGCCCGTGCAGCAGCGCTGCTTCCTGTTGTTTTATTAAAAGGTCACCTTCGCCTTTTAAAATGTATTTTTTGTTGGGGCTTACAAAAATGCCGGGCAGCCAGCCTTTTTTAATGCCGTTTTCAAAAGCGGCAAGCACGTTTTGCGGCGTGGCTTTGCAGGCGGTTGCAAAGGTATCAATAGCACAGCTTGGGTTCTCACCCAACAGGGCAATAAATTGCTTTAATTCCCTCACATGGGTGTTAGCTGTGGTATATTCTTGTGCTGTTGCAAAAAAAGCGGTGCCCGGCAGAAGAAAAGCCGGGGCAAGGGGCCACCCCCAAAGCAGGCTGCAAAAGAACAACAAGAACAAAGCGAAGGCACAACCGTACAACGCATTTTTTGCAAAATTGCGCTTTTTTAAAAACAAACTGAGCTGTTCCAGTGTATTTCTAGCGTTAAAAGGTACTTTTGCAGGGTCGTTGAAATACAAATATTCCGCATCTTCACTTAAAGTGTAGCCTTGCAGCCAGCTTTTTTTAATGCCCTGCTCGAAGACTGTTTGCAGCCCTTCTTTTGTAAGGGTGCCGTGTATGGGGTTTGAACTATTTGCACCTGATGCAACTTCTTTCAAAAGGCTGTTGGCAAGCTGGTTAAAAGAAATTTTTTCTGCTTTACCCATGGCGGTAATACAGGCAAAGAGAAGGGCGGCGTTAGTGGCGTTTTTTTTGAGAGAATGGTCAACCATGCTAATAGGTATTAAAAGGAAAGAACCTAGAAAAATAGCCCCTAAAAAAGCAGCTTGTATTTCTGCAAGTATAAAGACTATAAGCAGGGTAAAGAAAATAGCAGTTGGAAAGCCGTTGCCGCTACTCTTCTTTTGTTCAAAAAGCGGGGAGCGTGTTTGCTTTTTCTTGCTTAAGAATGCAAGAATTCGCCGCTTGCCATCCCCCATTGGCACAGGTGTTTCAACAAATTTCAGGGTGAAATTATTTATGGCATAATTTAACCCTTCAGTGTGAATAAAAGAGTATGTGGCCTCTTTAATTGTTTTTCTTTCAGGCTGCGGGGCAGCAATGGGCTGCGGGGATCTTGCAACAGCGGGCGTTGGGGTGGGCTGTGTATATACCGGCTGTTGTTGCTGCAATGCGGCGGCTGTTTGCGGGGCGGGAAAAGGCGCTGCCAAATGTGCATATAGCAGCTCTGCCGCAGCTTGCTGTTCAAGCGGGTCACCTTCGCCGGTTAAAATATATTTTTTATTTGGGCTTAAGGTAATGCCCGGCAGCCATCCCTTGCTTATAGCGTACCCAAAGCGCTCTGCCACCAGTACAGGCGCTACCTTGCTCTCTTTCGCTATGGCGCTTACAGGGTAGCAGGGTTTGCCCTCTAACACAGCCAAGTATTGTTGCAAAGCTTTTATAATAGCCCTATTTTCGTCACTTCTGGCTGTAGTAATGAAACCGGCAAAAAGCAAAAAAAGGCTTGGGGTTCCAAAAATAAGTGCGAGCGGGTTGCTGAAAGACTCCAATATTGAAAATATTATGTAAAGTACAAAAAAAGCAATAAGCAATATATACCCGTGGGCCATTCGCTTTTTTAAAAGTGAGTCAAGCTGTGCTAGGATGGTGTTTGCACCTGCCGGTGCCTTTGCAGGGTTGTTGTAGTGCAAATATTCCGCATCTTCACTTAAAGTGTAGCCTTGCAGCCAGCCTTTTTTAACGCCGTATGTAAAGGCTTTTTGCAAACTCTCTTTTGTTACGGTGTGCGCCAGTGTGCCAGGCGCTACGGCGGTTGCACCAGTACTTTGGGCACCGGCTGTAGCTTCAACTTCTGCTTGTTTAGAAAGGCGTTCGGCAAGCTCGGCAAATGAAATTTTGCCGGCCCGGCCCATGGCGGTAATGCTGTTAAAAAGCAGGTTTGCGGTACGCCTGGTATTTCTCAGTTTATTTACCAAAAAAGAAAGTTGTAGCATAAAGGCAAATGAAAAGAGTATAGCAAACAAAAAATAAGCACCGGCTAAAGGGGCAAGAAATATGCTAAGAATAGTAATGCCCCCCAAAACAAGAATAAGGCCTTCGCTTGTTTGCTCGCTGAGGGAGAAATTTTTATGCCTATTTAAAAAATTGAGGATTTTTTGCCGGTTGTTGCCTTTTTCAGGCTCTTTTCCAACAAAAACCAAGGTGAATTTGTTTATATCGTAATTATATTTTTCATAATGCAAAAAAGAATGCAGGCCTTCAGCGGCATCTTTTAACAATTCCCGCTTTGCCTTGCGGCGCGCCGCTTTTGAAAATAGGGAGCTCTTTTTCAACTCTGCGGCACCGTCTAAAATTATTGTGTTTTCATACACATGGCTGGCGAGAGAGAGCACCGCCGGTGGCGACGCTTGTACCGGAACTGCCACTTCCTCAGGCTGTGGGGTTAGGGGGAGACTGTGGGCCATATTTTCACCCTGCGAGTTCAAGTAACGGCCGTTTGCTCGGTGCCGTTCAAGGGCGGCGGGGGTTATGTATAAAGTTAAGCTATCTTCGCTAAGGGCAAAGCCCGGCAGCCAGCCATGTACAATGCCGTATTCAATTTCCGGTATAAGCCAATAATCGGGGTTGGGGGTTACTGTGTGTGGGTTCAACAGGGAAACTTGCGGTTGGTCTTGATTTTTTTGCAGAAAAGAAAACAGTGTGTCTATGCGCGGTTGTATAAAGCTGGTTTGGCTTATACTAAAACAAGAAATAAACGCTGCAGTCATAGAACCTGCAATGAGTAAAGCAGAAATTGACGGTGCAAGTGGGAATAAGGCGAAGCCGGAAAAAAAACATATAGTACTAAGGGCAAGTATCATGTAATTTTTTGTAATTGCTACTCGTGTTTCAGCATAGTTCTGTTCAATTCGGCTCAATATCTCAAGGGGGTGCATCTCGCCTTCTTCGCCAAAGGTGCCGGGCGGGTAATGGAATGATGTTATTATGGGGTCTTTTTCAGTTTGGGGCGCAGCGCCATGGGTTGCACCCCCAGTAACATCAATAGCACCAAGGTTATCGCCTGCAAGGCTTAATGGGCCAGGCGTTGAAGAATAGGGGGAAGAACCATATTCACCATGTGGTACACCGGTGGGCAATTCCACCAAAACAACACTGCCTGTTGGGGTATGGCTTTTTTTGCCCGGTTGCGTGTTGTCTCTCAAAACACCATTTGTGGTAGCGGTGGTTATATTGCCGGGAGTGCCTTCATTTTCGTTGGTAGCCACGGTATTTGTGCCCTTGGCAAAAGGCCGTGCACTACTACTGGCAGCATTTTCATTTTCAATGGTGGCAGCTGCCGTGCTTGTATCTTCTGTATAAGGTTGTGCACCGCCGCTGGCGGAGTTTTGGGCAGCATTAAGCCCAGGCTGCTTTTCACCCGTGGCCTGCCTTAAGGGGTTATTAATTTTAGCAGGTGTATCTTCCAAAAACATTGTAAGCCCCACTGCATTTTTAGTATATTATATTATAACAAATAACAGCCGCAAAGCCAATGTGGCAAACAGGGCAAAAATAAACCGGCAGGCCAAAGGCCTGCCGGTTTATTTTAATATTAAAGCCCAGTGAAGCACAAAGCCTAGTGTAGTAAAGTGCAGTGGCAAAAGGCGCAAGGTAATAAAAGCACGGTGAAGTAAAAGCACGGTTAAGTAAAAGCACAGTATAATATAGTACGGTACAATTAAAGTTAACAGGGATTAAAAAAGTGCTATGCTCTAACCCCAATATGTTACACCCTTAAAAATCTCGCTTCCCGCTCAAATCATCTATATGCAGCATCTGTTGTAAAACGTCAATGTCGCTGCCCACGTCAATTGCGGCTTGCTCCAGTATGGTGGGGTAAAGTTTATCAAAGGCAAGCTGTATAG
>JAVBRS010000179.1:0-20866 GCA_031547715.1 Oscillospiraceae bacterium | reverse complement strand
TATAATTTGGGCAGCAGCGGGTGGTGTTGGGGTTGCACTTGCAAACACAGGCTTTGCTTTTGCGGCGCTGGGGCTTTTGCTTGGTGCTGCAGCGGCGGGCGTTGCGCACCCCGCGGGCAAGGGGCAAACAAGCCTTGTTTTTGTGGCAGGGTGTGCAAGCGGCCTTTTGTTAATGCCGGGTGGTGCACCGGGCCTTGCCGGCGGGTATATATTGGCGGTGGCGGCAGGTGCGCTTGCTGTATTTTTGTTGCCGCAAAAATATAGCGGGCAGGCGGTAGCTTACCAAGGTAATATTAGTGAAAGTAAAGCGGGCGACATGGTTGCCCTACGTGTGGCGAACATGGCAAAAGCGCTGCACTATGTTGGAACTACAATGGGTGAAGTGAGTGTTCTGTTGCAAAGCGAGGCCCCGCAAAAAGAAGATATTTATAATACAGTGGCAGAAAAATGTTGTAAAAAATGTAAAAACAATACACTTTGCTGGGCCGGGCAATATTCAAGCACGGTAGACGCACTTGGCCACATGGCGGCAGCAGCGCAGAAAAACGGTGCGGCCACCATGGCCAATATGCCACTATACCTGCAACAGCGCTGCCCCACACCGCTTGCACTTTGCAATGCGCTTAACAACGCATATTTAAAAGGTACTGTGCGGCGCACCGCCATTGCAAAACACCAGGAACTGCAACTGGCGGTGCAGGAGCAGTACAAGGCCTTGGCGGGCGCGCTGGATGCAGTTGTGAAGGAAACTGAAACAGGCGGTAGGGAGGACGGGGCAAGAACCGCAAAACTGTTGCAGCTTGCGCAAACCCTTGGGTTTCAGCCTTTGGCAGCAGAGGTAGTTAAAACCGGAAGCGGCCGGTGGCGCGCCAGTTTAAAACTTAAGCACACCGAGCTTCCACAAAGTTTGCTACGCAACCTGGCAGAGGAAGTAAGCTATGTTTGCAAAGCTAATTTTACAGCGCCGCTGCAGGTGCAGGATGATGCTGTTTTAACATTGCTGTTTAATGAAAAACCACAGTACACCGCTGAATTTGCGGTGGAGAATGCAAGTGCCTATGCAACCTGCGGCGATGTGACAAGGTTTTTTAAAGACGGGCAGGGCAATGCCTACGTAGCCCTGTGTGACGGCATGGGTGTTGGCAACCATGCTGCGGTGGATGGTGCGTTTTGTGCAACGCTTTTGCAAAATTTGGTTTTGGGCGGGTTTGACATTAAAAATGCCATGCGGCTTTGCTCAGTGGCACTTATGGAAAAAGAGGAAGGCGATACAGGCGCCGGTGTTGACCTGCTTTCGGTAAATTTGTACACAGGTGCGGCCCAGCTGCACAAAGCGGGTGCGGCAGCAAGTTACGTGGTGCGCAAAGGTGCCGTGCAAAAACTGGGGGAAGGCGGGCTGCCGCTGGGCCTTGCCTTAAATAAAAAGCAAAGTGAAGATTATTTTGATTTGAGCGGTAAGGATATGGTTTTACTGGTGTCTGACGGGGTGGAGGCCGCCGGCCAGGGCTGGCTTGAAAAAGAACTTTTAAAAAACAGCAACATGGCCCCGGGCGCGCTTTGCACACATCTAATTGGCGCAGTAAAAAGCAAACAAACTGAAAAGCGCGACGACATAACGGTGGCAGTTTTAAAGTTGCATACAGCAGTGTAATAAGTTAAAAAACGGGCAGGCGTATTTATATTGCCGTGCAGGCCTAAAGTGCCAGGCTTTATAACAGGCACTTATTGAAATAAAAGTAAAGCGGCAGCGTTAAAAAACACGGTATGTGCATTGAAAACGGATACAGGGCATTGAAATCATAGTGTATACATTACAAGCTGTGTTTTAAATGGCGGCTGCTTATTTTGCCACGGCGGCAGGCGGCTTGTAAACTCAGCTTTTGCCTTTACGCTGCCCTCACCGGCAGGCGGATTTATAAGCTTGACGTTTACCTTTGCCCCGCCCCGCCGGTAGGCGGCTTTGCAAACTTAGCTTTTGCCTTTGTACGCCCTGCCCGCCGGCAGGCCGCTTTGCAAACTTAGCTTTTGCCTTTGTGCGCCCTGCTCGCCGGCAGGCGGCTTTGTAAGCTCAGCGTTTACCTTTGCCCTGCCCGCCGGTAGGCGGCTTTGTAAGTTCGGCGTTTACCTTTGCCCCGCCCCGCCGGCAGGCGGCGGGCAGGGCAAAACAACACAGGAGCTTATGCGGCAATTGCAAGTGCAGCCTCAAATAAATTTAAAACTGGTAAAACACTTTTTTGTTTTAATTGCCGCATCCAAAGCCGTAGGTACCGTAAATATAAAAAAGCATACCCGCAAAATGGGCAGTGGCAGAAGAACCATTTCATTCTCGCTATAGCGGGAGACAGTTTTTATGTTTGCCGGGTGCATATTGCTTTTATTTGGTTTTGCATTGTAAAGTAAGTGTGGTTAATGTAAAGTAATAAAATAGCTAAAAACAAAATTTATATGATAACCAGAGGTAATCAGATTATGAAAAGGGCAGTTACTGCATTTGTTTCAACTGTAGCGCTTGGCTTTGTAGGGGCGCTTATCGACGCTAATCTTTTTAATGTTCAAGGTCTTTTTAGCGTAATTTTTTCAGTTGCAACATCAGGGGCATTCATTGTTGCAGCTATTGAAGATTTGAGAAGTAAATAAGCGTTTCTGCATTTGCAGGGTTTGTAAAAAGAAGGAATGAACACCGGTACCGATGTTCATTCCTTCTTTTCTAATGCCAGCCCGGGCAAAAGCCGTGCATTTTCAAACTAGGCTTTGCCGTTGCTGCCAAACAGGTTTATTTTTTCAACCACTACATTTTTAATGGCTTCCGCCCCCGGTTGCAGCAGCTTGCGCGGGTCAAAGCCCTTGCCGGTTTTATCTTTACCTTCTTCAATATACCGGCGGGTGGCGGCGGCAAAAGCCAGCTGGCATTCTGTGTTCACGTTAATTTTTGCAACCCCCAAAGAAATGGCTTTTTTTATCATTTCGGCGGGTATACCTGTGCCGCCGTGCAATACTAGCGGCAGGCCGGCTGTTTCGTTTTGTATCTCTGCAAGCAGCTCAAAGTTAAGCCCTTTCCAGTTTTCGGGGTATTGGCCGTGTATATTCCCTATGCCGGCGGCCAAAAAATCAATACCCAGGGCGGCAATGGTTTTGCATTCACCGGGGTTTGCCATTTCACCGCCGCCGGTAACGCCGTCTTCTTCGCCGCCAATGGCACCCACCTCTGCCTCAATGGAAATGTTGTTGCTGTGGCTAAGGGCAACAAGTTCCTTTGTCTTTTCAAGGTTTTCTTCAATGGCAAGGTGCGAGCCGTCAAACATTACAGATGAAAACCCGGCGGCTATTGCGGCCTTGGCACCATCGTAACTGCCGTGGTCAAGGTGAAGGGCAACGGGCACGGTTATCTTCAGGTTTTTAATTGCGGCACCCACCATGGCAGCCACAGTTTCATAGCCGCACATATATTTACCCGCCCCCTCAGACACCCCAAGTATCACAGGCGCACGGCACTCTTCGGCGGCAAGCAGTACAGCCTTCACCCACTCAAGGTTGTTGATGTTGAAAGCGCCGACAGCGTACCCTTCTCTTCTGGCTTTTTGAAGCATTTCGGTTGCGTTGACAAACATGGCTGGCTTCCTTTCATTTTAAAAATAATTTACGGTGCGCAATGTACAAATTGGTGCAAAAAAGGCTTTATTATGGCAATTATACAAAGTTTTGTAAAAAGTGTAAATAAAAGTATTTTTACTTAATGCGCTTTTGCACACTGCGCCAAATGTATTTTAAATTTACAGGTTTGCCCTTGCCCAGTTAAAAATGTATTGCTGGGCTATGCCCGCAAAAGGCAGCAGTTCTTTTGGCAGTTCGCCATTTACAAAAATGGCGGGCATGGCCTTTTTCATCCACACATCCATAGGCACGGCCTCATATTTTCCAAGGCTGAAAAGCAAAACGCAATCCGCCACCTTCGGCCCTATGCCATGCACTGCGCAAAGTGCTGCCTTCGCCTCAAGGTAGGGCATTGCCCGCAGTGCGGCTTCATTCAGCTGCCCGCTGTTAACGGCGGCAGCTGCCGCCAAAAGGTATGGTGCCCTGTAACCTGCGCCTATGGCGGTTAAGGCTTCGGCGGTGCAGGCTGCAAGTGCCGCCGGGGTGGGGAAGGCGTAAAACCCGCCCTTAGCTTCCCCGCAAAGGGCACAAAGGCGGTTTACCAGGCCGGTTATGCGGGGTATGTTGTTGTTCTGGCTTAAAACAAAGGTAATAAGCGTCTCAAAAAACTCCTGTTGTAGCACCCTTATACCCGGCGCAAAGGCAACGGCACCGGCAAGTGCCGGGTAACGGTTAAAAAGCGCATGCAGGTTTATATAGTCAATGTCCAGCGCAAAATACTTTGTATAAAAAGGTATGTCTTCCTCACATGCGGGGGTAATGGAAAGGTCGTCGTTTTCACCGTTTACGGTAATTAGGCGGCCCGCCACCACACCCTGCCAGCTGCCCCCCGGCATTGGTGCAAAGCGGAAGGCCTGCCCTGCCTCAAATGTGGCTTTTGTGCTGTATGCCCCAAAGCCTGTAAATGTCAAGGTGTTGTTTTTAAGTTCTGTATGCATATAACCCCCAATAATTAAGCTTGCAATAGGAATTTTAACATATATTTACCGCGGGGTAAATTTGGCAAAAATTATATTAGAAATAATTGCTAAAATATACGAATTTAAAATAAAAAGTTTGTAGGTTTAAGCAAGGAAAATATTTTTTTAAACAAGCAGTTTTAATAAAACTTTCAACATACAGTTGAAAACACTGCTAAAAATAATAATTATCACAGTAAAACAGGCAGTTTTACACACTTTCAACAGAGTTTTCAACATGCAAAATGAATAAACCTAGTTTACAAACAGTATATACGCCTTGCCTTGACAAGGTAAATTTACCCTTACCAGAGTTTGGTTATATTGATAGTATTGCGGAATAATAACTTAAAAGCAAGGGGGTGTTACAATGAAAGGCGTTAATAAACATGTGGTGGAAATTTTGGAGCCACAGCATGAATATATTGAGAGAGTTGTTGTGTTTTTACGGCAAGATAAAGACAATATAACCACGGCAGAAGCACAAAGTGAAGCAGAAAATTATGTGAAGAAACTGGTGCAGTGGCGGCGGCGCCCGTTTAAAAAGGCCTTAAGGCCATGGCAGGTTGCAAGCGGGGTTTTGCTGTGCGTACTTGTGCTTGCGGTGGCGGTAGTTTTGCTGGTATAAGCTGCATGCCTTTTAAAATACACAGCTGCCAAAATAAAGTTTTTTAAGGGCGCCATTTACAGCACCAATGTTTTGCATATGCCTTTTAAAAAGCCCAAACAAATTAGGTTTAACGCAGCGCCGCAGCCTACACCGGCCCCGGCGTTTTGTTTTGCTGTTTTATAACTGCAAAATAAAACAATGAAGCAATAAAATATATAAAAGTAAAAAAAGTTACAATTTTTGCATTTTTTTTGTATAATGTATAAAATAAGTTATTATAACAATAAGCGCTGAACTTGGTAGGGTAAAATAAGCTTTAAACCAACGCCTTGCAACTATGGGGCAATAAATACAGCCGGGAGATTTTAATGGAAAAAGATACTGGTGAAACCCTTGTTTACGGTAAAAATGCTGTTACTGAATTGCTTAACGGGGGCACCGGGGTAGACACAGTTTACCTAAGTGAAAATATGCCTTCGGCACAGGCTGCGTATTTTACTGCGCTTGCTAAAAATGCCGGTGCGGTTGTTAAGCGCATACATAGCCAAAAACTTAAAAACCTTTGCCAAAGTGAACACCACCAAGGTGTTGCAGCTTTTGGTGCAAGCGTTGAATACAAAAGCCTTGAAGAGATACTGGAAGTAGCAAAGGAAAGAGGGGAGCGCCCTTTTATTCTGCTTGCAGACGGTGTTGAAGACCCCCATAACCTTGGCGCAATTATACGCAGTGCCTTTTTGTGCGGTGTGCACGGCGTGGTTATACCAAAGCGTGGCTCCAGCGGGGTTACCGGGGTTGTACACCGCGCTGCGGCGGGTGCTGCCAGCCGCATTGCAATTGCGCGGGTTGCCAACATTGGCGAGGCGGTGCGCAGGCTTAAAGAGTTGAATGTGTTTGTTTACTGTGCCGATATGGGCGGGCAAGAAGCCCGAAACCAAGACCTTGCAGGGGCAACGGCCCTGGTTGTGGGCGCTGAGGGGAAAGGCGTTTCACCTTTGGTAAAAAAACTGTGTGACGGTACGGTTAGCCTGCATATGGCACCGGTGGGCACCGGGGTTGACTCCTTCAATGTCTCTGTTGCCGCAGGAATTATTCTATATGAAATTATGGCCCAACGCCAGGGCAAAGAGGGGGAGTGACAACGGTGAGCTACCCGGGTAAAGATGACAACAGGCTGGACGAAATACTGGAAGAGTTGCAGGCAAAAAGGTCGCCGGCGGCACAGAGCCGCCCCCCCATGAGCGATGAAGAAATACACCGCCTGCTGCGCGAGATAAAGGGAGAGCCCGAACCCGCAGAAGTTGACATGCAGGCCACCCAGCTGAGGGAAGAGCCGCCGGCACCGCCGCCTGCAAAACCGGCGCCGGTGATAAAACCTGTTGAGCCAAAGCGTAACGGCGCAGCTGCAGCACAGGTTAAAATGCCGGTTAGGTTGCTGCCGCCGGAGGCGGCAAACACCCCCGCAGAGGCTTTGGTAGATGAAGCGTTCAGAGATTTTTTTGGCAGAACGGTAAGCCTTGATAAAGCGGCTGTTGAAGAGGCAAGGCGCAGCAAAAAAGCCGCCAGAAAAGCGAAGCGTGAAAGCGGCCAGTTTTGGCGGCGTGAAGAGGAAGCGGCGGAGAGCGGGCAGCTAAACGAGGCTGAAACAGATGCGGCCCCGGCAAAGGAAATTTTTGTGCGCGGCAAAGCGGTGCGGCCGGAAGGCGCACCCAAAAATGCACCTTTACACCGGCAGGCCGGCGTGTACCGGCCCATGACACCGGCAGAAATAGCGGCGACAAATGAAATACCACTTAGCAAAATACACAGCGCACTTGAAGCGCAGGTAAAAGAGGAGGCCCCCGCCACACGCTGGACACCTTTTTGGAAAAAGGCAATTGAAGCACAAGAGGCTGAGGAAGAGGCCCGCATACAAAAGTTGATTGGTGAAGACGGCAACATCGACCCGCGCCTGCTTGACCCTAAAGACCTCAGTGAACTTGCGGAAGATGAAGTTGAACTGGTTTTTAACAACGAGACATTTGCGAAGGTAGTTAGCGCGGGCATTGCGGCGCAAACTGCGGCAAGTGGTGAATACCCTGAAGATTATAATGACGAGCCCGTTACCACGCTGCCCCCAAAAAAGGGATATGAATATAACGAAGAACCTTTTGCCATGCCCGAAGAGGATGAAGAGGGCATTGGCGAGTTTACAAAACAGGAAGATGCAGACCAGCTTAAAGTTGAGCTAAAAACACGTAAAGCCACCGCCGCACTTTGTGCGGTTGCAGGCCTTTTAGTTGCGGTGTTCAGCATATATGCAACACTGGCCCCAATGTTTAACCTGCCTTTGCCGGCGGTGGCGAACCCGGCCAGAACAGAGACAGGCTACTTAATGTTGCACACGGCATTGCTTGCGGCGGCGTTAATTATTAATATGCAGGCTTTTGCAGCGGGGCTGCGCGGGCTTTTTGGCGCCCCAACAGCAGACAGCCTGCCGGCGGTGGCTGCAATAGCTGCCGCGCTGCAGTGCGGCGCACTGTTTTTAACCGGTTACAATGGGCAAAGCATTTCAATTTTTGCGCCGGTGGCCATATGCAGCTTGTTTTTCAATGCGGCAGGCAAGCTGTTGCTAATGGGTGGCGTAGTTGAAAATTTTGAGGCGCTCAACAGCGAAGGCCTATACGCGGCGGCCTATATTCTAGATAGCGGTGAGGCCAGAAAAGCAGCCGCAGGTTTAGGCGAAAAAGAGCCGGTTTTCCTTGTTTCAAGGCCAACGGATTTAATAAAAGGTTTTATAAAGCAAAGCTTCAGCAGGCACAAAAGTGAACAAGGGGCAAAAACTATGGCCCAGGTTGCGGCTGTGTGTGCGTTTATCTGCGGTGGTATTTCATTTTACCTCACAAAAAATGCAGCTGCCGCAGTGTCATCTTTTGCTGCGGCCGGGGCACTGGGGGGCAGTTTCGCCGCCAGCTTTGTGCGCGCGTTGCCGGGGCGCCTTATGCAGGATGCAGCCGCAGGGGTTGGGGCGGTTATACCCGGGTATAGTGCCATTGAACAGCTTAGCGGTGTAAATATTGCCATGTTGGACGACGCCGACCTGTTCCCTGAGGGCACAATATTATTGCACGGAATGAAAACTTTTGAAAAGGGCCGAATTGACCTTGCAATTTTGTATACTGCCAGTGTACTTATAGCAGCTTGCCCGCCATTTAAAAGCATTTTTATGGGTGTTATTGAGGGCCGCACCGATATGCTGCTGCCGGTGGAAAACCTGCAGGAAGAGCCCAGCGAGGGGTATGTTGCCTGGCTTGAAAACAGCCGTGTGCTTGTGGGTAACCGCAAATTGATGAGCAGATACGGTGTTGAAGTGCCTTCTATGGATTATGAGGAGAAGTATACAAAAGTTAACCGCGAACCAATTTACCTTGCAGTTTCCGGCAAGTTGTTCGGCATGTTTGTAGTTAGCCACCAGGCGAGCGAAGAGATGCTGCAAGACTTGAGCGATCTGCGCAAAAGCGGTATTTCCCTGGTAATTACCGGGCACGACTTCACCTTGAGCACCGCAATTGCACAGCGTGTGTACGGGGAAGCGGCAGGCGCAATTAAAGTGCTGAGCAACGAAGAGCGCGATGTACTTGAGCCGCACATCTCCTATGCTGAAGAGAGTGAAGGCGTGATGGCGCACATTGTAGGAAGTTTTTCTTCTCTGCTTGGCGGTTTGCGCGCCGCTGCGGCATGTGCCGCCGGCGAGCGCGCCGCAACGCTTATGCAAACGTGCGGTGTGGCCATTGGGTGCGTATTCAGCATTGTGCTTACGGTTACCGGTGGGCTTGCCCGTGTGCCGGCACTGGCGCTGGTAACAATGCACACGGCATGGCTGCTTTTGGCCATGCTTGCGGCAGCCATGAAAAAGTACTAACGGCACTGCATTAAAATATTTATTACAGTAAAACAAAAAGCCAAAGCTTTGCTTTGGCTTTTTGTTTTATAAAACGCTAAAAAAGCGGCATTGTGGTATATGTTACCTGCATTAAAACAGTACCTTTTTAAAATTTAAATATAACCGGCATAAATGTTTAATTAGCTTAACAAAAACCTGCTGTGGCAAGTGTGGGGCACGGGGCAAAAAAAGGGCCTTTATATTATGAAACATTACGTTATTCCTTACTGTTCGGTGTTAAACTAAGTGCCCTGTAAACAAATGCAGAGCAGCACCGGTTAAATGCAAAACAATACAACGGTAAAAACCTATAGCCTAGCCGCAACATGCTTGCAAATGCTGGTGCAGTTATAAAACAACCGCTGCCAACTAAAGCGGTAGATGGTCTGTATATTTTACAATAGTAACGGATTTTTGTGTTAACATGGCTACACAGTTGTGCATATTTCACAAAGCTTAGGGTGCAGAATTGGCGGGGTATGCGGGCTTAAATTGCGGTTTCTCGCTTTCAAAACAAGGCCCGCTGTGTTAGTATAAAAAAAGAACTATTCTATTTGAAACAGGAGGATACAATTTTGAACTACACACCTGAAAATGTAAAAAACATTTTAATTGCAGGGCATGGTGGCGCAGGCAAAACCTCTCTGGTTGAGGCAATGCTATTCACCACCGGTGCAGCAGACCGCCTTGGAAAAATTGAAGCAGGAACCACCGTATGCGACTATGACCAGGAAGAAATTCGCCGCGGGGTATCTTTATCCTCTGCGCTGGCACCGGTTGAGTACAGCGGAACAAAATTAAATTTTATAGATGCACCTGGCCTGTTTGACTTTGAACTTGGCCTTTATGAGGGTGTTATGGCAGCGGAAACTGTGCTTATTACCGTGTCTGCCCATGACGGCCTGCAGGTTGGCGCCCTAAAAGCCTATTCGCTGGCGGCAAAGCATAAAAAAAGCCACATGTTCTACATATCTAAAATGGACACGGAGCACGCAGATTTTTACAAGATTTTTGAAGATTTAAAGGCTACCTTCGGCCCCTCAGTTTGCCCTGTGGTTGTGCCGGTGGGCGAGGGGGACGACATTACATACGTTAACCTTATTGATATGCGCTGTTACAAGTACGACAATGGCAAACCGGTTGAAATGCCAATGCCGGCCACCGGCCACCGTTTGGACGGTTTGATGGCGGCTATAAGTGAAGCCGTGGCAGAGACAAACGAAGACCTGTTTGAAAAATACTTCAGCGGCGAGCATTTTACCGCCGAAGAGATGAAAATGGGTGTTAAAGAGGGGGTGCGCACCGGCGCAATAACCCCTGTAATATGCGGCGCAGCCACAAAGCTTGCAGCGGTAGATTTAGCGCTGGAGATAATTGCAAGCCTGTTGCCAAGCGCAGCAGGGGCCCCTGCCCCCATGGCCACCGGCCCAAACGGAAATATGGCGGAACTGCCCTGCGACCCCACAGGCCCCCTTGCAAGTTACGTGTTTAAAACAGTGGCAGACCCATTTGTGGGTAAGCTTTCATTTGTAAAAGTGTTCAGCGGTACGCTTAAAGATGACAGCCCGCTTGAAAACAGCCGCACAGGTGAAGGTGAGCGCATAGGCAAGCTTATTTTTGTGCGGGGCAAAAAGCAAACAGACACAAAAGAGATTGCGGCAGGTGATATAGGCGCCATTACAAAATTGAACAACACAAAAACTGGCGATATGCTTTGCGCCCCGGGCAAGCCTTACACGGTGGCCGGTGCAGAGATGCCAAAGCCAACCTACGCAATGGCCCTAACCCTTAAGCAGAAAGGTGACGAAAGTAAAATTTCCACTGCAATGCAGCGCCTTATTGAGGAGGACGGAACCCTTGCCTACGAGATGAACGGCGAGACCATGCAGCAGGTGCTGGCCGGCCTTGGCGAGCAACACCTTGATGTAGTGCTTGCAAAGCTTAAAGCCAAATTTGGTATAGAGGCCGAACTTGCACCGCCACGTGTTGCATACAGAGAAACAATACGCAAAAAAGTAAAAGCAGAAGGCAAACACAAAAAACAAACCGGCGGCCACGGCCAGTACGGGCATGTTGTTATTGAATTTGAACCCACAGACGCACCCGGCCTTGTGTTTGAAGAAAATGTTTTTGGCGGCACTGTGCCACGCAACTTCTTCCCGGCGGTTGAAAAAGGCCTGCAAGATGCTGTTAAGCGCGGGGTTATTGCGGGCTACCCGGTTGTGGGTTTAAAAGCCACCCTGCTGGATGGTTCTTACCACCCGGTAGATTCATCAGAAATGGCATTTAAAACAGCTGCAGGCATAGCCTACAGGGAAGGCCTTAAAAACGCCACCCCTGTGTTGCTGGAACCGGTGGGCCTTTTAAAAGCCTATGTGCCTGAGAACAACACAGGCGACATAATGGGCGAGGTGAACAAACGCCGCGGCCGTGTAATGGGTATGGAACCTGATGAAAACGGCCTGCAGCGGGTTGAGGCAGAGGTGCCCATGAGCGAAGTACAGGACTTCACAACCTATATGCGCTCGCTCACGCAAGGGCGCGGCCACTACAGCATAACATTCCAGCGGTATGAGCCGCTGCCGCAAAACTTGGAGGCAAAAGTGGTTGAAGAAGCCGCCAAGTTTATGGGCGCAGACAAAGAAGAGTAAAGCACTTGCAGTATACATTGTTTTAGGGTGTTTTTTAATACACAAAAAGCTGCTGAAATGCAAAACAGGGTGCCGGCCTTATAGCGGCACCCTGTTTTTATTGCATTAATTGAAAAGTGACATTTAAAAGCCTACATTAAAATAATTGCCCCAGAAAACGTTAATTTTGGCAGCCGCATCACACAGGCCGGGCGGCTCATGCTCGCTGTACAGGTTGGGGGGTGAAAAGCACTTTAATAACAACCGGTGCCAATTCAATAAATGGTTTTGGCCAACAGAAGGAGAAATTGTATTACAGCTATAGGCAATTTGGCATTAAAGAAAAAAGTAAGTATTAAAAGGGCGAGGGCGAGGGCGAGGGCAAGGAAATAGATTAATATGCCTTGCTCAGATCTAAGGTAATTTTTAACAGATGCGCTATGCGGCGCTTCGCAGCATTTGCCAAAAAGTGGCAGGGGAATCAGCCTGCCAAATGCACGCTGTTTTAAAAAATTACGGCCGGTGATTTGAATAAAACCTGCCTAAATGTATATATTGGTAAAGCACATTTACCAAAGCTTGACAGCATATACATTCATATGTAATAATACAAATTATTGCGGGGGGCGGTAGCCACCGCCCTATTTTTTGAAAAGGGAGACCGGATGTGAGTAAGGAACTGGTTATTACCCAGCAGGGGTTGGCAGCGCTTGAGGAAGAGCTGGAACAGCTTAAGACTGTGCGCAGAAAAGAAGTGTCTGAAAAAATTAAGATTGCCCGCGGTTACGGCGACCTTTCAGAAAATAGCGAATACGACGAAGCCAAGAACGAGCAGGCCTTGGTTGAAAGCCGCATTTTACAGCTGGAAGGCATGCTGAAGAATGTGCGAATTTTAGAAGAGAGCGAAATACGAAGCGATGTAGTTGCCGTTGGCAGCCATGTGCAGGTTGAAGTTGAAGGGGACACAGAGGAGTACGATATTGTGGGCTCCACCGAAGCTAACCCGGCCATGGGCAAAATATCTGACGAATCTCCTGTTGGGGCAGGCCTTATGGGCCTTAAAGCAGGCAATGAGGCGGAAATTACACTGCCCACCGGTGCAACGCTTGTGTATAAGGTTCTAAAAATATCTAAACAGAAACTATAAATGCTGTTGGCAGGGCGCCCCGCCCAGGCACACGGCATTTTAAAGCATGTTAAAAGGGGCAAAAGCTGCCCCTTTTATTTTATTACAGAGGAGTGTTACCATGGCTGACAACAACCAAATAAATGTGCCGGAGCAAGATTATTCAGAACTGCTGCAGATTAGAAGGGACAAGCTTGCCGCTTTAAAAGAGGCGGGGCAGGACCCTTTTTTAAAAACAAAATACGAAGTTGATGCCGCCGCTGCCGTGTTGCAAGCGCAGTATGCAGAGCTTGAAAACGAGGCGGAAGCCGGCCGCACGGTTAGTTTGGCCGGGCGCCTTATGTCTAAACGGGTAATGGGCAAGGCAAGCTTTGCCGACCTGCGTGACCATACAGGGAATATACAGCTTTACCTGCGGCGCGATAATTTGGGCGAAGAGGCATATGCCGCTTTCCGCAAGATGGATATCGGCGATATAGTGGGCCTGAAAGGCACCATTTTCCGCACCAAGATGGGCGAACTTACCTTGAAGGTAACCGAGCTTGAGCTGCTGGCAAAATCCCTCCTGCCGTTGCCGGAAAAGTTTCACGGCCTAAAAGACCAGGACCTTCGTTACCGCCAGCGCTATGTTGATTTAATTGTAAACCCTGAAGTTAAGAAAATTTTTTTAAAGCGCAGCCAAGTTTTAAAAGAAATTAGAAATTACCTGGACAGCCGCGGTTTTGTTGAGGTGGACACACCCATACTTTCGCCGCTGGAAATTGGCGCTGCAGCAAGGCCGTTTAAAACCCACCACAACACCCTTGATATAGATATGTACCTGCGTATTGAAACCGAGCTTTATTTGAAACGGCTTATTGTTGGCGGGTTTGATAAAGTATATGAGGTTGGGCGCATATTCCGCAATGAGGGGATGGACACAAAGCATAACCCGGAGTTTACAACCATTGAACTTTACCAGGCCTATACAGATTATAAGGGCATTATGGAGATGGTTGAAGAGCTTTACCCATTGCTGGCACAAAAGGTTTGCGGCAACACGGTTGTACATTACCAGGGTATAGACATTGATTTTGGCAAGTTTGAGCGCCTTACTATGGCGGAGGCGGTAAAAAAATACGCCGGTGAAGACTATTACAACTGGACCAGCGATGAGGCCGCGCGGGCAGCCGCCAAAGCCAAAAACGTGCCGGTGCCGCAAAACGCCACTAAGGGGGCTGTTTTAGTAGAGTTTTTTGACGCTTTTGTTGAGGAAAAACTTATACAACCCACCATTATATACGATTACCCGGTGGACAACAGCCCCCTTGCAAAGCGCAAACCCGAAGACCCGAATTTTACCGAGCGGTTTGAATATTTTATATGCGCACGTGAAATGGGCAACGCATTTAGCGAGCTGAATGACCCAATTGACCAGCGTGCCCGCTTTGAACGCCAGGTTGCGGAAAAACTTGCAGCAGAGCCGGGGTGCAAAGCCCAGGTAGATGAAGATTATATTACCGCCCTGGAGTACGGCCTGCCCCCGACGGGCGGCATTGGCTTTGGGCTGGACAGGCTTGTGATGCTGTTTACCGATTCACCATCCATTAGAGATGTGTTGCTGTTCCCCACCATGAAGCCGATTAACGAATAAAAAGCGGGTGGCCGCTGCGCTGCCAATTTTTATAGAAAGGAGTACCCCACTTGCGTATTTTATCTGTAGATTTTGGAGAGGCACGCACTGGGCTGGCCGTTTGCGACGAGCTTGAATTTATGGCAAGCCCTGTGGGGGTACTTTTTGAAAAAGGTGCTGAAAAAACAACGCAGAAAATTATACAGGCGGCAACGGAGGAAAAAGTAGGCCTTATAGTTGTTGGCCTGCCGGTAAACATGAACGGAACCAGCGGCGAGCGTGCAAAGCGGTGTGCATATATTGCAGGCCGCATTGCCGCAGGGGTTAATGTGCCGGTAATACTGTGGGATGAACGCGCCAGTACAATAACTGCCGCCGCAATTTTAAGTGAGAACAACCGCTACGGCAAAAAGCGCAAACAGGTGCTGGACGCAGTTGCCGCCACAGTAATTTTAGAAAGTTACCTTGCCCACCGCAAAGCATACCCCGGCGCCGAAGTGGCGGGTGTAAAAGCGCTGGAAATAGGGCAGGAGCCACCGGGCGCAGTACTGGTGGAATAAAGCGGGCAGCCAAAGGCACATAGGAATGGTAACGCGTGTGTGCAATTTTTAATTATGAAAGGGCTGCCATGGAAAATAAGCCTATTTATAAAATAATTTATACACTTGCAAAGCAGGTGCCGCAGGGAAAAGTTACCACCTACGGTGCGCTGGCTGCAGCGGCGGGTAAACTTGGTGGGGCAAGGCAGGTTGGCTACGCTATGGCGCACATGCCAAAAGGGCAAAAAATACCGGCGCACAGGGTGCTTTCATCAAGTGGGGCGCTTGCGCCGGAGTATGTTTTTGGCCCCGGGTTTCAGCGCCAACTGTTGGAAGCAGAGGGGGTAACTTTTTTGCCCAGCGGCAAAGTGAACCTGAAAAAACATTTTTACCAACCGGTTTTAAAGCAAAGCGGTAGCGGGGAATAACCCGGGTAATTATGTGTAAAGCGTTATAAAAATAAAATTTACACAGGGTGTACAGGCGCCGTAATACACAAAGCAAAAATATGTGGTGGCCGCCGTGTTACAGCAAAACCCCATGCAGGTAATTTACCGGTGGCAAAAAGCGCCAAAGCGGTTGACAGGCCAAAGAATTAACGCTATAATAGGAAAGCGTTTGAGGCCGTGAAGAAAAAAGTGCACCTAAAACACAAAAGTTATGAGACATTAGCTCAGCTGGCAGAGCAATTGCCTTTTAAGCAATGGGTCCGGAGTTCGAGTCTCCGATGTCTCACCAAAAGAGCACCTTCATTTGAAGGTGCTCTTTTTGCTTTGTATATATGTCATTTACCGGCCTTTTACTAAATTATCTACCGGGCTGTAGGCGCTGAAGGTTAACGCCATTTTGCCCGGTGTAGTGTGAACATACCGCCGCACCATATCCAGGCTGGTATGCCCTAAAATAGCCTGTAGGGAATATATATCACCGCCGTTTTCCGGTTAAAGGGTTGGTGGTTTGGCCATATAGCATTGTGAAAAACAAGGAGGTATGGCACTTTAGTGAAATGTCAGGTGTAGTGTTTGTAAAAATATATGGCGGTACAAAGCGCCAATAATGCATTCCCCTTATAAACTGCGGCTGTTTTAAAAGTGCCTTAACTGTGCTAAAATATTTTAAACGGCACACGGCGGCACATTGAAAGTAGAATAGCCAGTATGCTTAGCCTTGCTGCTTAGCATGGAATTTAAATTTTAAAGGCGGTTTAACCACATGAATAAGCACAAAATACCCGCAATGTTTTTGGCGGTGGCGGTGTTTGCCACCGCAGTGCGCCTTTTTATGTGTGCGGGTATGTTTGTTCAGTTTTCATCTGCCGCCATATACGACGATATTCTGCAAGTTCAAAAGGCGTTTTCAAGTGTAAGCGGGCAATGGCTGGGAGAGTTTGGCCCGATGACTTTGGTTAAAGGGGTGGGGTACCCGCTTTTAACAGCCTTTTTTAGCGCAATACATATACCGTATATTTTTGCCTACCACCTTTTGTACACACTGGCTTGCCTTTTGTTTGTATACGCAGTTTCGCCGGTGGTTAAAAACAATTTTTTGCGCTTGCTGCTGTATGTTTTTTTACTTTTTAACCCAATCGCCTTCTCTGGGCAGATAACAAGGTTTTACCGTGACATAGGTTACTATTCAGTTGCTTTTATTGCCATTTCAGCGGCACTTGGTTTGATGCTAAGGGCGCAAGATGGGAAAGGCGTTAAATTTTTTGCGGTTTTTACCGGCGCAAGCCTTGCATTTGCCTGCATGTTCAGAGAGGATTCTCAATGGCTTATGGTTTACACTGTTGCTTGTGTGCTTGTTTTTGGCGCAGTGCGTATTATGCTGTTAAAAAAACAGGGCTTTAAAAAAGCTGCCATGGCTGCAAGTGCAGTTGCAGTGGCTTTTGCACTGTGCATGGGGGCTGTAAGCTTAGTAAATTTTGTGCACTATGGTGTTTTCACCGCTGACGATTACAACACCGGCCCATTTGCCGCAGCGTACGGCGCCATTTCACGTTTGAACAATGAATTTGACGACCCCAGTGTTACAATTTACAAAGCGCAACGCCTGCAGCTTTATGAACTGAGCCCCGCTTTTGCAGAGCTTAAAGAACAGCTTGATGGCGAAAGCCTAAGGTTTCAGGGCTTTTTAGAAGCGCAGGGTGAGTACAAAACCGGGTACTTTTCATTTTTTATGCGTTACATGGTGGCGGATATTGGTTATTACACCACGGCACAGGCTGCAAATGAATACTACACCCGCCTGGCAGATGAAGTTAATGCCCTTTGTGACAGCGGCGCAGTAGCTGCAGGGCCGAAGCGCAGCGGGGTTGTTGCCCGTTTTTACCCATGGATGGCGGGCCCCATAGCAAAAATAACAGTAGAAGAAATTTTTTCAGTGCTGCACGGCACAGGGTTAAGCCAGTACGCTGGCCCCGCAAGTGAAGATGACGTATACCTGAAAATATATGAAAACTTTGCCCATGCCACAATTGCGGCAGACCGTTATTACGAAGGCGGAAGTATAGCGGCTAACTACAATTTAAGCGGGGTAAAGCTTTTGTGCCAGCGTGCGGCAGGTTGGTGCATCAGGCTGTACCAGTTGGCAATGCCACCGCTTTTTTTTGCCGCTGTTATAGTTTTTTTAGCGTACGGCTTTTTTGGGCTGGCAAAGCGTATTGCAGGTTTTGCATTTTGGGCGCCATGGCTTGCCGCCGCAAGCTTATTAAGTGCATTTATAGTGCGCTGCGCCATGCTTGCGTATGTTACCGTTGGCAGTTTCAGCACGCTGGGCACCCCCAGTTATGAAGCCGCCTGTTACCCTGTTTTACTGGCGTTTATAGGTATGGGCCTTTGTTTAGCGGCTGCATTGTTGCCCATGGCAATAAAAAGGCCGGCTAAAGCCGGCGCATAAATAAATGCAAAATAGGTTTAAAAGCAAAATGTGCATGCGCTGTAAAAAAGCACGCTAAAAAGATGCAAATAATTGGCATATAAAAATGTTTTGCGGTTTTAAATGCAGCATTAAAGGTAACTGCACCGTTTTTAAATATGGCTTGAATATTTTTGTAAAACAACAGCATGAAAGGACTATTTTATGAGTGAAAAAACGAGGTGCGCTTGGGCAGGCGACCTGCCCATATACATTGATTACCATGACAATGAATGGGGCCAACCTGTACATGATGACAATAAGCTGTTTGAAATGTTGATTTTAGAAGGTATGCAAGCCGGGCTTAGCTGGCTTACAGTGTTGAAAAAAAGAGAGGCTTTCAGAGCGGCCTTTGACGGGTTTGACCCGGGCAAGGTTGCACTTTATAATGAAACCAAAATACAAGAGCTGCTTGCCAACGAAGAAATTATAAGAAACCGCCTTAAAATAAATGCTGCAGTTGCAAATGCCAAAGCGTTTTTGAAGGTGCAGGAAAAGTATGGGAGCTTTGATAACTTTATATGGGCATATGTTGGCCACAAACCTGTTTTAAACCACTGGGCCGAAATGGGCGAAGTGCCGGCTAAAACACAAATTTCAGACAAAATAAGTAAGGATTTAAAAGGTATGGGGTTTAAATTTGCGGGCTCTACTATAATATATTCATTTATGCAAGCTACAGGTATGGTGAACGACCATTTTATGGGCTGCTTTTTGTACAAGCAGGGCTAAGCGTAAATTTGCAGTGCCGCACACCTGCTTAACTGCGCAGGGCAAGCAATAGCGCCCCTGGCCGGCAGCGCACCTGTTTTGGCTGGTTGCTTTTAAGTGCTATGTGCAGGGCCTGCGCCACAAAAGCGGCGCGCTGTTATGCCGGTGCTAATGTACAATGTAAAATGTTTTGCATTTAACCGCATAATTATATAAATTAACTAAGCAGCTACTTTGCCTAGCGCAAAAAATACAAAAGCACCCGCCTTAAACCCTGCGGGTGCTTTATTTTAAAATGGGTTTTTGTTGCATATATTTACAGTTAATGCCTGGAATTTTAAACTGCATTACATGGGCAATATAACGGTAAATGCAGCGCCTTTGCCATCTTCACTTTCAACGGTAATGCTGCCCCCGCAAAGCTGTACAATGCGCTTTACTATAGGCAGGCCAAGGCCGTTGCCCGGCATGGTATGTGAGGTATCTGCCTGGTAGAACTTTTCAAAAATGTGGGCCTGTGCCACCCCATTGATGCCGGGGCCGTTGTCTTTAACAGTGCAAACGGCACCGGCGGCGCCGGGTGCAAGCTGTACCGAAATTGCGCCGCAGGTTGGGGTGTATTTAATGGCGTTGTCTAAAAGGTTAAGCCAAATTTGCTGGGTCAGGTCTTCATTCCCGTTGTATTCAATTTCTGCTAAGTCAACAATAAGGGTTATCTCCTTTTCTGCCCAGCGGGGCTCTGTAAGCAGTATGGCTTTTCGTATCTGCTCGTCCATGCGGAAAGGGGTTTTGTCTGTTATTATCTCGGTATTTTCATATTTAGAAAGGTTTAAAATGTTTGTTGAAAGGCTGACAAGCCTGTCCGCCTCTGAGGAGATTATGTCTAGGTATTCCGCCTGCTCTTCCTGTGTGGCGCGGCCGTCTTTCAGTAGGTTTGCAAACCCCAGTATGGAGACAACGGGTGTCTTAAATTCATGTGAAACATTGCTCACAAAATCGTTTCGCAGTGCCTCTGTGGCGGCAAGTTGTTTTACCATGGTGTTAAAGCTTGCAGCCAGGTTTTCAAGCTCGGGTATCTTTCCAAGGTCAACTTGCACAGTGTAGTCACCTGTGGCAACTGTGTTTGTGGCGGCGGCAAGGCTGCGAATTGGCTTTAACACAAAGCTGCCCAAAAAAGCGGCAAGCAAAGTGCCAATTAAAACACTTGGCACAAACAATACACCCCACGGGCCAAGCGCACGTAAAAGCCACCAGTTGCTTCTAAGTGTTGCGGGTGTGCCGGTAAGCAAACCTGTGCGGTAGCAAAACATGGCAATGGCGGCAAATGCAAGCATTGTAAGCACTAAAATTACAAACACAAAAAGCACCAATGCCAGTGCTAAACCGCCCTTTTTATCAACTTTTTTTTGTGGATACTGTTCCATAAGCGCCTTTCTGCATGTTATTTGCGCACAGCCTTATAACCAAGCCCACGCACGGTTACTATTTCAAAATCAGGCCAGGTGTAAAATTTTTCACGCAGGCGGCCAATGTGCACATTCACGGTGTGGTCATCGGTCTCGCTGGCCAGACCCCAAATTTCATCCATAAGCTGCATACGGGTAAAAATTACACCCGGGTATGAAAGCAGCTTGTACAAAAGCTGAAATTCTTTTTGCGGCAGGCTAACTTCATGCCCGGCCCTTGAAACGGTAAAGGTGTCGTAGTTTAATATAGCAGCGCCAACTTCAAGCTTTCTGTCATGGGCAATTTTCGCCCGGCGCAGCAATGCTTTTATTCGCAAAATCATCTCTTCTTCGTCCACCGGTTTAGTTAAATAATCGTCGGTGCCGGCCAAAAAGCCCTGGCGCTTGTCTTTTGCCTCATGCCTTGCGCTAACCATTAAAACCGGCAAACCAAAACCTGCGGCACGCAATTCTTTAGTAAAGGTATAGCCGTCCATTATCGGCATCATAACATCCACCATGGCAAGGTCAATGTGTTGGCGCTCCATAAGGGCAAGTGCCTGTTCACCGTTTTCAGCGGGGTGTGGTGCAAATCCGTTTCTACGCAAAATTGCACACATAAGTTTGCGGGTGTTTGCGTCATCCTCTGCCACCAAAATGTTAAACATGTTCATCACCTCTGACACTATTATATATGCAAGGCGTAAAAGTGCAAAACTGTTTAGTTTTAAAAAGTTTATAAATGTTT
>JAVBRS010000034.1:0-5767 GCA_031547715.1 Oscillospiraceae bacterium | reverse complement strand
TCTTTTGCCCTTTTGGCAAAAGGCGGCCCGCAGGGCCGTGGGCCGGGCCCTGCCGTACAGAACAGGCCGGCGCCGTTAAAATGCCTTGGCCTCCCGCCAATTTTCCCTGTGCGGTGTTTCAAACCCAACACCCACTGCTTTTATTCACAAAAGGCCACTTTGCCGCCCACCAGGGTAAGTACAGGCTTGCCCAGCGCCATATACCCTTCAAACGGGGTGCTTTTACCCATAGATATAAACCCTTCCCCTTTAACCTGCCACGGGGTTTTTATATCAAGCAACGTACAGTCTGCCGCTGTACCCACCACAATGCCGCAGCTTAGGCCAAAAACCGCCGCCGGGCCAAAGGTCAACAGGTGCAAAAGCCGCTCAAGCTTCAATATACCTGTGTTTACAAGGCCTGCATTTAACACGCCAAAAGCCGTCTCAAGCCCCACTACGCCCATGTTGCTTCCCGCAAGGCCCTTCGCCTTTTCCTCTTCACTGTGGGGGGCGTGGTCGGTGGCTATGGCGTCCACCGTGCCGTCAAGCAGGGCTGCCTGTATAGCCGCCCTGTCCGCCTCTTCCCGCAGGGGCGGGTTCATTTTAAAACGCCCGTGATCCTCGGCAATATCATCTTCACACAGCAATACTTGATGCGGGGTAACTTCACAGGTTACCTTTACACCCGCTTTTTTGCCCAGCGCAATTGCGGCAATGCTCTCTTTAGCTGAAACATGGCATATGTGCATATGGGCACCTGTTACTTCGGCTAGGCGTATATTACGCTTCACTTCGGCTGTTTCACTTTCGCTTACTATTCCCTTGTGGCCGTGCAGCGCCGCATATGGCCCGGCGTGTATGTACCCGCCGTTTAACATGCTCTCCACCTCGCAGTGGGCGGCTATCGGCTTTTTTGTTTTGGCGGCAAGCGCCATAGCGGCGGCCATTAGCTTCTCACTCTGCACACCTTTGCCGTCATCGCTAAAGGCGCAGCAAAGCTCTGCCATCTCTTCAAGTGGGGCCAAAGTTTCGCCATTTTCGCCTTTTGTAATGCAGCCGTACGGCAAAACCCGCACTGCGGCAGTTTCTTTTATGCGTTTGTGCGCTTTCTTCAGCTCTTCTGCATTATCGGGGAAGGGTTTTAAATTCGGCATGGCGCACACAGTGGTAAAGCCGCCCTTTGCGGCGGCGGCGCTGCCGGTGGCAATGGTCTCTTTGTATTCAAACCCCGGCTCGCGCAGGTGAACGTGCAAATCAATAAAACCGGGGCTTAAAACCTTCCCCTGCGCATCAATGGCTTGTTCGCCGCTCTTTTTTGCAAGGCGTTCTTCAATTTCACTAAAAACGCCGCTTTCTATGCGCACATCTTTTTCTTCAAGCCCCCGGCCGTTGTACACCAAAGCGTTTTGTATCAGCATTTTTCCCCTTTTATTCCGGCGCTCTCAAGGCAGTGGGCCAGCACCGCCATGCGGGCCCAAACCCCGTTTGCCATCTGTTTAAAAATGCGGCTGCAGCTGCACTCCACTACATCGTCTGCAATTTCAACCCCGCGGTTAAATGGGGCAGGGTGCATTATAATTGCACCAGGTTTTAACATTTCAAGCCGCTGGCTTGTCATGCCAAACTGGCGGTGGTATTCCTCATTGCTAATCTTCATTTCGCCGCCAAGGCGCTCATGCTGCACCCGCAGCAACATAATGATATCGCTGTTCTGTACAGCTTCTCCAAAAGGGCGGTAGTTTAAGGCATCTTCTTTAAATTCCTCGGGGCCGCTGGTGCACACCTCTATGCCAAGGCGTGTCATCACCTCAAAGTTTGAGTGTGCCACCCTTGAATGGACTACGTCGCCTATAATGGCGCACTTCAGCCCCTCAAACCTGCCGTACTCCTGCCAAATTGTCAAAAGGTCCAGCAGTGCCTGTGTGGGGTGGTTACCCGTGCCGTCTCCGGCGTTTACAAGGGGTGCCGCAATGTGGCCAAGCAGCTGGCTGTACCAGCTTGTTTCACTGTGGCGTATAACCAGCGCATTTACCCCCATACTGTCAATGGTTTTGGCGGTGTCGTAAAAACTCTCGCCCTTTTTCATGCTGGATGTTTCCGCCTGAAAAGAAAGAACCCGCATACCAAGCTTCTCTTCAGCAATAGTGAAGGAGCTTTGCGTGCGGGTTGAGGGCTCAAAAAACAAATTGGCGGCAATGGTTTTAGGGAAAACGGTAGTGTCTGTTCCGGCTTTGAAATCTTCAGCCCTTTTTATGAGAGCAAAAATTTCATCCGGGGTAAAACTTTGCAGGTTTAAAAAATTCACGTTCGCCATCTTGCGCCTCCTGTTCGGCATTTGGGCAAAAAAAATGCCAGGGGTAATACCCCAGGCTGTACCAAGATGGGTGCGCCGGCGCCTTGCCGTGCCACACACTTTATGTTTTGTGCCACAGGGTATTTATAAAATGCCCAAACTGCTCAAATTTTTATTATTTTACCACAGCCCGGCGGCAATTGCAACTGGCAGCCCCGCTAAAAACCTGCTTAAAAACAACAATTTTTTGTGGTAAATGGCGGCAAAGTTAGTGTAAAGTTTGCACTAGAAATTATTTTCTTTAAATTGTATAATAATATACATTATTTATTGGCAAGGGGGCGGGGCATGTGCGTATAAAAGTAATATTTACCGGCGGCACCATTGGCTCTGCCGCAGGGGCGGGGGGCGTTATTGCCACCGCAGGGCCGGCAGCAGGCCGCCTTTTGCTTGCAAACTTTTTTAAAAATGCCCCTGCCGCTTTGCAAAACGGCACCACTTTTGACACCGCCGAACCCTACACCGCCCTTTCTGAAGATTTGACGGTGGAGCACTGGAACACACTTTTGGCCTTTTTGAAAGGCATTGATTTTAAAGAGTATAACGGCATTATAATTACCCACGGCACAGACACCCTGGCTTATACCGCAAACCTATTGGCCATGGCCCTTGCCGGCGTGCACATACCCGTGCTTATTCTTGGCAGCAACTACGTGCTGAGCGACGAGGGCGCCGACGGCAATTTGAATTTCGAAGCTGCGGTAAACCACATAAAAAACGGCGGCGGGGCCGGGGTTTTTGCCATTTCAAACGGGGTGTTTCACCTCGGCAGCCGCGTGTTGCAATGCCGCCCCTTTACCGATGATTTTGCCAGTGTTAACGCCGCCCCTTACGGTGCTTACGCAAACGGCAGCTTTACAAAAAACCCAAACGGTGAAAACCCCACCGAAGACCAGCTAGCAGCAATATGCGGCAGGACGCCGCTTTTGTATAACCTGCCAAACCTAAAGGCAAATGTGCAGGTAATTGTGCCCCACGTGGGCTTGCAGTATGGGGGTTCCCCGCCAGACAGGGACATAAAGGCGGTTCTCCACGGGCTTTACCACTCTTCAACCGCATGTGTCGGCAACGTGGCAAGCCCCACCGCAAGCTCAATTCTCACCTTGGTAAAAAGGTGTAGTGAGCGGGGGACCGCCTTATTCATCGCCCCATTTAAGGCCGGCATGCTGGCCGCCGGCGCAAGGTATGAGACAACAGATATTTTAATGAAGGAAGGGGTGCGCTTTTGCTGTGACATGAGCTTTGAAAACGCTTATGTTAAACTGCTTTTAGCCGCCGCCCTTTATGAAACGCCGGATGACATGGAGGTTTTTATTAACACGCCACTGTTTTTTGAACAGGTGTGAGTTGTAACCGCCACAAATTTAACCGTAATTTTAATTTAAAATGAAGATAGAGGTGCAAAACATGAGCAAAGTACTTAGTGTTAAGCCAAACCGCTACCGCACCACCACCTGTAGCGAGCTTGGCAAAGAGAACATTGGCCAAACCGCCCGCCTTGCCGGGTGGGTAGACACTATACGCGACCACGGCGGCGTGGCTTTTATTGACCTGCGCGACCACTACGGCATTACGCAGGTGGTGGTGCACGACGAAGCCCTTTTAAAAAACCTGCGCCGTGAGACGGTTGCAAGCTTTGAAGGCGAGGTTGTGGCCCGCACTGAAGAGAACGTTAACCCGCGCCTTGCCACAGGTGAGATTGAGCTGCACGCAAAAACCTGTGACATTTTGGGCGAGAGCCTGCCGAACCTGCCTTTTGACGTTGAAAGTTCTACCCTTACCCGTGAAGAAGTGCGCTTGAAATACCGGTTTCTTGACCTGCGCAACCAAAAGATGCACGAAAATATAATATTCCGCTCAAAGGTAATATCCTACCTGCGGGCAAAAATGCAAAACCTTGGCTTCCTTGAAATTTCCACCCCTATCCTCACTGCATCTTCCCCGGAAGGGGCGAGGGATTATATTATACCCTCTCGCAAGTATAAGGGGCAGTTTTACGCACTGCCGCAGGCACCACAGCAGTTTAAACAGCTTTTAATGACAAGCGGCTTCGACCGCTATTTCCAAATTGCCCCCTGCTTCAGAGATGAAGACGCGCGGGCAGACCGCAGCCCCGGCGAGTTTTACCAGCTTGACTTTGAGATGGCCTTTGCAACGCAGGAAGATGTTTTTAGCGTTGGTGAAGCGGTGATGACCGACGTGTTCACCGAGTTTGGCGGCGGGAAAACCGTTTCCCCTGCACCTTTCCGCCGCATACCCTACGCAGAGTCTATGCTGAAGTACGGCAACGACAAACCCGACCTGCGCAACCCCCTTGAAATACAGGACCTGGGCAATTTTTTTGCAGATGTTGACTTTGCCGCATTTAAAAATGTTGCCGTGCGCAGCATAACCGTGCCAAACTGTGCTGCGCAACCCCGTTCATTCTTTGACGGCATGGTGGCTTTTGCCGGTGAAATTGGCATGAAGGGCCTTGGCTATATAACCATGAATGAAGACGGCAGCCTTAAAGGGCCTATTGCCAAATTCCTTACTGAGGAAAAGCAGAAAGAACTGGTTGCTACAGCCGGTATAACCACCGGCGCAAGCATCTTCTTCATAGGTGCTGAAAAGGAGGCCGTGGCAAAGTTTGCAGGCCAAATTAGAACCGAGCTTGGCCGCAAGTTGAACCTGATAGACCAAAACCGCTACGAGTTTTGCTATATAACCGACTTCCCTATGTATGAACGTGACGACAACGGTAAAATTGACTTTTTGCACAACCCGTTCAGCATGCCCCAAGGCGAGCTTGAGGCGCTGGAGACAATGAACCCCCTTGACATTGTGGCCCACCAGTACGATATAGTGTGCAACGGCGTCGAGCTCTCCTCCGGTGCTGTGCGCAACCACCGCCCTGACGTGATGGTGAAAGCCTTTGAAATTGCCGGTTACACAAAAGAAAATGTTGAGCAGCGCTTTGGCGCACTTTACAACGCTTTCCATTACGGGGCCCCACCACACGCCGGCATGGCCCCCGGGGTTGACAGAATTTTAATGCTGCTTAAAAACGAAGAGAATATCCGCGAAATTATCGCCTTCCCCATGACCAGCACCGCACAGGATATTCTGCTGGGTGCCCCCGGCCCCGTTACCGAGCAACAGCTGCGTGAAGTACACATTAAACTGCGGTAGGCAGGGTTTTGCTTTTTTAATTTTATAATGCACACACTTGGTTTAAAGCTGCAAAAGTCGCAGCTTTTCAGCTGCGACTTTTGTTTTTTATTTTGGCAAAGCACCTGGTTTAGTTTGCATTGATTAAAAAAAACAGTAAAAGACCCGGCTTGCGGCACAGGCGCCTTGCAACATTTTAAGTGTTTAAATTGCAAATGGCCTTAGCTGCGTAGTACAGGCGCTTTGCTGAATTTTTAAACATTTGTATTTCAAAAGGCCTTG
>JAVBRS010000035.1:0-5315 GCA_031547715.1 Oscillospiraceae bacterium | reverse complement strand
ACTTTTGGCATTAGCCTGCTTAAAAACCTGTAAACAGGCAGGCTAATACGCCAAAACAATACCGCCAATATTGGCATAAACGGTGGAAAGCCCTTTTGTTGGCACCACCGTAATTTCACTTAAGGCGGGGCAGCTTTTAATTAGCATGTTCTTAACCTTTTCAGCGCGCAGCGGGGCGTTGCCGTGGGCCAGGGCAAGTGGCACACTGCCGGCTGGTGCATTTTTTGTGCCGGCCGCAACATGGGCTACAAGGGCTTGCAGCGCAGCTTCGGTGCCACGCAGTTTGTTTACCATAACAATTTCGCCCTCTTTATCCGCCCGCAGCAGCGGGCGGATGCCCAGCACCGTTGCGGCGGCGCCGGCCACCTTGCCAAGGCGCCCGTTTTTTATTAAATTGCTGAGGTCGTCAAGCACAAACACCGACTCCATCTGTGCAACAAATTTCTCAAGCTCTTCCACCAGTTCTTCAAAAGGTAAACCCCTTTTTTCAAGGCTGCGCATCTCCATGGCGGCACGTGTTTCACCGGCACATGCGCTTTTTGTGTCCACCACATGTATTTTTTTATTCGGGCTTTCCTCCTGTACCATGGCTTTTGCCACCATGGCGGCATTATAACTGCCGCTTAGTTTGCCTGAAATGCTTATAACCACACATTCGTTGTAGCGGCGCATATGCCCGGCAAACTCCTCCGGCCCGGCACAGGCAGTTGTAACCGCCTGCTTAACGCTGCTCATGGCTGCAATCAGTTCTTCAATCTTCATATCGTCATCATCTGTAAAGGGCGGGTAGCCTTGCACCGTTAGTTTAAACGGCACCAGGTCAACTTGTAATTCTTTTCGCAGTTCTGGGGTCAGGTCACAGCTTGTGTCTGCAATTAAACCAATGCGCATAAATACCGCCTTTCTGTAACGTGTGGCAGCAGCCGGGCAAACGGCCAACTTCTTTATTTTAAGTTTATTCCTATTAAAAAGTTACGTCAACACTTCTTGGCAAACAAAAAAAGTATGATATACTTTTTTTATAAATAACGGCAGGAGGCGCAGATGAAAAGCGATTTGGAAATAGCCCAAAGTGTTACCCCACAGCCAATAAGTGAAGTAGCTGAAAAACTTGGCCTAAGCACCACAGACTTTGCCCCTTACGGCAATGCAAAAGCTAAAATTGACCACCGGCTGCTTGCAAAAAAGGCCAAAGACAAAGACGGTAAGCTTATTTTGGTTACCGCCATTAGCCCCACCCCCGCAGGTGAGGGCAAAACCACCACCAGCGTTGGCCTTGCAGACGCGCTGTGCCGCCTTGGCAAAAAAACTGTACTTTGCTTAAGGGAGCCTTCACTTGGGCCTGTGTTTGGCATGAAGGGCGGCGCTGCCGGCGGCGGGTATGCCCAGGTTATACCCATGGAGGATATAAACCTGCACTTCACCGGAGATATACACGCCATTGGCGCGGCGAACAACCTGCTTGCCGCCATGGTGGACAACCACATTTACCAGGGCAACGCCCTTGGCATAGACCCTGAAAAAGTTACCTGGCGCCGCTGTGTTGATATGAACGACCGACAACTGCGCAACATTACCAGCGGGCAGGGCGGCAAAGCAGACGGTGTTGAGCGCAAAGACGGCTTTGACATTACCGTAGCAAGTGAAGTTATGGCAGTTTTTTGCCTTGCCAAAACCCTTGAAGATTTAAAAGACAGGCTTTCAGAAATTGTGGTGGGCTACAGTTTCAGCGGGCAGCCGGTTACCGCCGGGCAGCTAAATGCCGCAGGGGCAATGGCCGCACTGCTTAAAGAGGCTTTTGACCCAAACCTTGTGCAAACGCTTGAGGGCAACCCTGCAATTTTACACGGCGGGCCTTTTGCCAACATTGCCCACGGTTGTAACAGCGCCGTTGCCACCGCCCTTTCACTGAAATTGGGTGATTATGTTGTTACCGAAGCGGGCTTTGGCGCAGACCTTGGCGCTGAAAAGTTTTTAGACATTAAGTGCCGCACCACCGGCCTTGCCCCAAGCGCCGCTGTGGTGGTTGCCACCATGCGGGCGCTGCGCCACCACGGCGGCGCTGCAAAAGAAGCCCTTGCAACCCCGGACATTGCCGCGGTAAAAACCGGAGCTGAAAACCTGCGCAGGCATATAAAAAACCTTAAAAACTTTGGCCTGCCGGTGGTGGTTGCACTAAACGCTTTCCCCAATGACAGCGATGAAGAATACGCTTACATTTACAGCCTGTGTGAAGAAGAGGGTGCCGCCTGCGCCCTTTCAGAGGTGTTTGGCAAAGGCGGTACCGGCGGTGAAGAACTTGCAAAACTGGTGCTTGCCGCAGCTGAAGGCGGAGCTGTAAAGCTGAACTACACCTACCCGAACGAAGCCTGTTTAAAGGAAAAAATAACTGCAATTTGCAAAAATATTTACGGTGCCGCAGCCGTTACCTTCAGTGAGGAAGCCGCGGCTGCCCTTGCCATGTTTGAGGCAAACGGCCATAAAACCCTGCCGGTTTGTATTGCAAAAACACAGTACAGTTTTTCAGACGATGCAGCGTTGCTTGCCGCCCCAAGCGGTTTCACCGTCAACATACGTGCAGCGCGCTTAAGTGCAGGCGCAGGCTTTGTGGTGGCGCTGGCCGGCAAAATAATGACAATGCCCGGCTTACCGCTGCACCCCGCCGCCGACAAAATTACCGTTGATGCAAACGGGGTTATATACGGCCTGTTTTAAAGGACTTTTTTACCGTTTTATTCATTATAGAACAAGTGCGCAGCGCAGTTTAGGGGCCGTTGCTACCAATAATGGTAGCAACGGCTTATTTTTTCACTATGCCTTTATACCCTTTTTTAGTTTTTAATGCCGCCGTGGGCATATTCCCCGCCTGTTTTTTATATATTTTTAAAAACTAAAAGAGGTGCAACATGGAGAAACTGCGTATTGGCATTGTTGGTTACGGGCGCATTGGCAAAAGTGTTGAGGCCGCCCTTGGCACCAGTGAAGATATGGTTTGCAGCGGTATATTTACAAGAAGAGACCCGGCTACTTTTAACCGAGAAACAGGCGGGGCGGCAATATACCCTGCCGCAGCCCTGCCGCAATTTAAAAACCAAATAGACGTTATTATACTATGCAACGGCTCTTCCCGCGACCTGCCGCAGCAGGCACCGGTTGTAGCCGGCATGTTTAATACGGTAGATTGCTACGACAACCACGCCGAGCTGCCCGCATACCTTGCCGCCTTGCAAGCTGCAGCAAAAAACAGCGACCATGTTGCCGTAGCCGCCGCCGGGTGGGACCCCGGGCTTTTCAGTGTTGCACGGTGCCTTTTTTCAGCAGTGTTGCCGGGGGGTGCCAGCTATACCTTTTGGGGGCGCGGGGTAAGCCAAGGCCACACAGAGGCAATACGCCGCATACCCGGTGTTGTTGACGCCTGCCAGTACACTGTGCCAAACATGGACACATTGGCAAAGGTGGGCATGGGCAGCCGTGAAAAATTTACCCCCCGTGAAATGCACACTAGAGAATGCTACGTGGCCGTTTCCCCCGGGGCAGACTTAGAGGCTATTGCCAAAACAATAAAAGAAATGCCCGGCTATTTTGCCCCCTATGACACAAACATTACATACGTAAGCAGTGAAGAGCTGACAAAAAACCACAGCGGCACACCCCATGGCGGCCTGGTGGTACACAGTGGCGAAACCAGTGACGGCCAACTGCAAATGGCCCAATTTCAGCTTAACCTTGGGGCAAATGCCAGCTACACCGCAGCGGTAATGGTTGCATACGCCAGGGCTGCCGCACGCCTTGCGGCGGGCGGTGCCAGCGGCGCTTACACCTGCCTTGACATACCCCCGGCACTTTTACACCCGCAGCCCGCACAGCAACTTGCAGAAGGATTGCTTTAGTGAAAGCGGTTGTGGTTTTTAACAACAATTGCAGATAGTTTAGCTGTACCGCCACCCCCAGCAAATTTACAAAATATAGGCTGCTAATATAACCGGCGTAAATGCCGCCGCTCTTCGCGGTATGCACTACCTTTGCCCCTACAGGCCTTAGCCTGCATTATCTTATGCCATATAAAAAGCCCGCCTTGGTACACAAGGCAGGCTTTTGTTTTTTTAACCGTTGGCGCCGCCGTAATAATAAGGCGAGCCATATTCATACTGTACATCATCTGCGTGGGCAACATGTGTTATCAAATATTCTTTCCACACGGCATATCCCTCCGGGCGGAAATGGTAGCCATCGCTTTCATAGATCAGTTCCGGAATAGCATACCCGTCTTCGCCGGCCAGCACGCTGTATATATCAACAAAATGGAAACCGTGGTTGAAAGCGAGACCGGCTATGGCATTATTTAAATTTATAATACGCTGTAGGGCAAAATTTGCCTCTTCACCTTTTTTTGCGGTTGTGGGGGTAATGCTTTGAATATAAATTTCCGAATTTGGCAGGCGGGCGGCAAGCTCGTCCATAAGCTGGCTGTAGTAGGTTAAAAGCGCTTCATCCGTCATGTAGGCCATGGCGTTAGTGCCCAAAAGCACATACACCCTGCGTGAAGAAACGGCCTGTATAAGGTCAAGCGGAATTGCCGTTGTACCGTCTGGCAGGGGCTGCAGGCCCATAAACCCTTGCGGGCTAATGCCTTTAAATGCACAGTAGTTTGCATTTGGGAAAAGCTCGTACTGTTGAATGCCCTGTGTCAAAGAGTCCCCAACGAAGGTGACATTGTCAAAATAACTTTCAAGAACACGGCCGTTTGCCGGCAGCGCAAGCATTTTTGAGTAGGCATACCGCAGGGTTTGGTCTGTGGTTGCCGGCACATCTTCCGGCAGCTTCCAAAAACTATTTCCCCCCGCATTTTGAGGGAAGTTGTAACGGTAGCTTATATCGCCCGTCTGTGTGCTGCCACTTTGAGTACTGCTGTCAGGTGGGGTTGTGCTGCTTGTTTGCCCGCTTTGGCTGGTGCCGGTGCCGCCGTCACCGGGGCCGCCTGCCCCCGTTATAAGTTGAATAATTTTTGTTATAAAAAATGCCAACACCAAAAGCAGTGCCACCAAAAGCAACATAAGCTGCCAGCGCCTGTGGCGCCCGCGCCGTGTGCGCCTGCCTTTTGTTTTGCGGGCATATGGGTTTTCATATAATGCCAAAAAAGCACCTCCGCCTAAAGGTCATTGCTAAAACAATATTATAACATTTTAACCTGTTTATTTCAACCTCACAAAAACAAACCGCACCAAAAAAGCAGGCAATGCCTTTGCTTTATGGCGCAGTTGGTTTTATTACTCAGCGTCTACTTTTGCCATGTGGGCTATAAGCTCCAGCACCTT
>JAVBRS010000133.1:0-11522 GCA_031547715.1 Oscillospiraceae bacterium | reverse complement strand
CACCGAAATGTACATAAAACACAAGACGAATGTTCCACGTGGAACATTCCTCTTTTAATATGGCCAGTTTAAATGGAAAAACAAATTTAAACAAAGCGGTTTTTAATGTTTGTAATATTTTTTGCGTTGCATAATAACAGTAAAGCTTTGTTAACCGGTAAAGGTAAGTGGAGGGCCTTTGCAGGAATGCTGTGTGTGGAACGGTACCATTTTATATGTGTTTGTTTTAGTTGCAAAGCAAATATAAACACAAAAGGTTTTTAATGATTGCAATAATTTTTATGTTGTATAATAGCTAAAAACATTTATTAAACTGCAATGTGCTAAAAGCTGTTTACAACAATGTTCCACGTGGAACATACCTGTACCTACTCAAAAACATAAAAACAGTAACAAACAGAGGGCGTATTGTGCAGTGCAACCTTTTCTTTCTAAAAAAAGTGTGCTATAATCTCTAAATACAAGAAAGGGTGTGAACTAGTGGCCAAAGTTGTGGCTATTGCAAACCAAAAAGGCGGGGTGGGTAAAACCACTACCACTATAAATTTGGCAGCTGCGGTTGCCGCAACCGGGCGCAAGGTGCTTGTGGTAGACCTTGACCCACAGGGCAACACAACAAGTGGTTTTGGCATACAAAAGCGCGGGGTGCAAACCAGTGTGTACAACCTTTTGGTTGAGGACGGCCTTGACCCCAAAAGCGCAGTGTTGGCCACAGGTTTTGGGGTGGATGTAATACCTTCAAACATGCAGCTTTCCGGTGCGGGCATTGAGCTTGTCTCGCTTGACAGCCGTGAAGGGCGCCTGCGCAAAAACCTTGCAGGTGTACTGCCGTTTTACCACTACATATTCATTGACTGCCCCCCTTCGCTGGATTTATTAACGCTAAACGGCCTTTGCGCTGCAGACACGGTTTTAGTGCCCATTCAATGCGAGTTTTTTGCCCTTGAAGGCCTTTCAGAGTTGATGAACACCATACGCACGGTAAAGCGCATGTACAACAAATACCTTGAACTTGAGGGTGTGCTGCTTACAATGTACGACGGGCGGCTAAACTTAACTTTGCAGGTTGTGCAAGAGGTAAAACGCTTTTTCCCCGGGCAGGTGTTTAAAACTGTTATACCAAGAAACGTGCGCATTTCAGAGGCGCCCAGCTTCGGTGCACCGGTAAATGCCTACGACGCAACCTCTAAGGGTGCCGGCGCATACGACGAGCTTGCTGTTGAATTTATTGAGAAAAACGAGAGAGAGTGAAAGGGGGCTGTGCATGGCGGTTAAAAAAGGCGGCCTTGGCAGAGGGCTAGACTCTTTATTTGCAGACACCACAGGCACCACCGGTGCCGCCCCTGTTATGCTTGCACTTAATGAAATAGAGCGAGATGAAAACCAACCCCGCAAAAATTTTGAGTCAGAGCCGCTGGCAGAGCTTGCTGCATCCATTACCGAGCATGGGGTACTGCAACCCATTGTGGTGCGCCAGGGTGAGGGGCAGGGCTATTATATTATAGCCGGCGAGCGCCGCTTCAGGGCGGCGAGAATGGCAGGCCTTACAGAGATACCCGCCATTATTAAAGATGTTACCCTGCAAAAAGCGGCAGAGATTGCACTGGTGGAAAACCTGCAAAGGGAAGATTTAAACCCGGTGGAAGAAGCTTTTGGCTACCGCCGTTTAATGCAGGAGAACAACCTTACGCAGGAACAAGCTGCTGTAAAAGTGGGCAAAAGCCGTGCGGCGGTGGCAAACGCAATACGGCTTTTAAACCTTTGCAGTGAAGCGCTGGAGGCACTTGAGAAAGGCGCCATAAGCGAAGGGCATGCAAAAGTGTTGCTTGGTGTGGAAGACGGCGCCCTGCAAGCAAAAATGACAAGGCAGATTATTAAAGAAGCCCTTAATGTACGCAGCACCGAGAGGCTGGTGCGGGGCATAAAGAAAAGCAGCGGTGGTTCTCCAGACTCTATCAGGCCGGTTCTGCCGGCAGAGGTGGAACTGGCCCTTCAAAATATACTTGGTACAAAGGTGCATGTGCAGTATAAAAACGGCAAAGGCTTCCTTTCCATACCGTTTTATTCAGATGAAGAGTTAAAAGACCTTGCTAATATGTTGGGAAAAACAAAACAAGATATTGAAGGAGAATAACCATGCTTGATATCAGACGCATACGTGAAAACCCGGACGAAGTTAAAAAAGGTGTTAACCGCCGCGGAACAGACTACACTGCAATGATTGACGAAGTACTTGCCATAGACGAAAAGCGCCGCGAAATTACTGCAGCCGTTGAAGCGCTGAAGGCGGAGCAGAACAAAAGCACAAAGCTTATACCTGAAATGAAGAAAAACGGCGAGAACACAGACGCATTGATGGAAGAACTGAAAGCCCTTTCAGACAAAATAAAGGATGCTGGGGCAGGCTTGGGAGATTTGGAAGCCCGCCAGGAAGAATTGCTTTTAAATATACCCAATGTGCCCCACCACAGCGTGCCAGATGGGGCAGACAGCGATGCAAACGTTGAACAGCGCCACTGGGGCGAGCCCACAAAATTTGCGTTTGAGCCAAAACCACACTGGGATATTGGCAAAGACCTTGACATTTTAGACGCAGAGCGCGCCGCAAAGGTTACCGGCGCACGTTTTCACTTCTACAAAGGGCTTGGTGCACGGCTGGAACGTGCGGTTATAAATTTCTATATGGACATTCACTCAAGCCAGCACGGCTACACTGAAATGCTGCCCCCTTACATTGCAAACGCAGCCAGTATGCGGGGCACAGGCCAGCTGCCCAAATTCCAGGAGGATATGTTTAAGCTGGAAGGGCTGGATTACTACCTTATACCCACAGCAGAGGTGCCGGTTACCAACTATTACGCAGACGAAGTGCTGGACGGCAACCGCCTGCCCATAAAATTCTGCGGCTATTCCGGTTGCTTCAGGGCTGAAGCCGGCTCTGCGGGGCGCGACACCCGCGGCCTTATACGCCAGCACCAGTTTAACAAAGTTGAGCTTGTTAAGTTTGCCGACCCAGACAACAGCTACGACGAGCTGGAGACTTTGACAAACGACGCAGAGCGTGCCTTGCAGGTGTTAGGCCTGCCGTACCGCGTGGTTTGCCTTTGCACCGGCGACATGGGCTTCAACAGCGCAAAAACATATGACATTGAGGTTTGGCTGCCAAGTTACAACCGCTATGCCGAAATTTCCAGCTGCTCCAACTTTGAGGATTTCCAGGCAAGGCGCATGAACGTGCGGTATAAAAAAGCCATTGCAGATAAACCGGCGCTTGTGCATACGCTCAATGGCTCCGGCCTTGCTGTTGGCCGCACGGTTGCCGCCATACTGGAGAATTACCAGAACGAAGACGGCAGCGTTACAGTGCCACAGGCGCTTGTGCCATATATGCAGGGTGTTACACTTATTAAATAGTTTTGCAAAGGTATTACAAAAGCCGCTGTTAAACAGCGGCTTTTGTTTTTGAATGAAAAATATGTGTTGAAAAGGGCCGGGCTACAGTATTTCAGGCGGCAATTTTGCTAAAGGGTGCAAGCAAAGCAGATTATAAAAAAACAAAAAATTGCAAAAGTAGCAATGAAACAGCGGGCAAACGCTAGAGCGGCTTTATAATAAAGTGTATCTAATAAGCGTGGGCATTGTACCTGCTAAAAATTGAAGGGACAGTTGTTGAAGTGGCAGCTAAAGTACAATTTAATGCACGGAAGTTGCGAAAAGCCTCATAATTGGGTGTTGACAAAGTAAAAGGCATTATATATAATTAACTACGCACCTTTAACATATGGCGGTATAGCTCAGCTGGCTAGAGCACCCGGTTCATACCCGGTTTGTCGTAGGTTCAAATCCCACTACCGCTACCAGCAGCAAAGCTGCCAGCGCCATACCCCGGCCCGATGGTCAAGAGGTCAAGACACCGCCCTTTCACGGCGGTATCCCGGGTTCAAGTCCCGGTCGGGTCACCAAAGCCACTGCAACAGCAGTGGCTTTTTACTTTTAATAAAAAGGTTTTTTAGCGGGTAGTGGCATTAAAACTTGTTATCCTTTAATTATCGTTTTGCCTTAGCTTGCTGCAATTAACCCGTTTGCAGGGGTGCTTTTGCCGCGGGTTTATTTTTTAAAGGTATGCGGCCGTACAGTTTTTGGCCTTTAAAAATTTATGCGGTGCTAATTACGGCAAAACCCGCCAACCTGCAAACTGCAGCGGCCCACACCTTGCGCTGAAATAGGGGTATTTGCCATTACGGCATGCCACAAGCCAAATGCACAAGCCTTTTGCTTATTTTGCTGTTTGCAATAAAAAATGTGGCTAGTTATACTTTAAACTTAAAATATAAAACTTTACCCTGCTAAAAGCAAAATAAAAGCCGCGTTTAACATTTTGTTAAATGCGGCTTTTATCTATTAGTTTTTGTAATTATAAAGGTGCTGCGTTATGTAGCGGCCAGCAACCGCTTTGTAAAAGTGCACCAATTACTTTTTGGTTGCAGTTTTTTTTGCAGGGGGCTTTTTTGTGGTGGAGGCAGTTGTAGTTGTGCGCTTAATTATTTTAACAGGGGTAGAGCCTGCACTTCCTGAATTACTGCCGGTATTGCCACCGCCGGCAAGTGTACCGGCCAGTTGCAAAAGGTCGCCAAGGTCAAGGCCGTCGCTTCGGGCGGTTTTTTTAGCGGGCTTTGTGGCGTTGTTTGTGCCTGTGCTGCCGGCAAGTGTACCGGCCAATTGCAAAAGGTCGCCAAGGTCAAGGCCGTCGCTTCGGGCAGTTTTTTTAGCGGGTTTTGTAGCATCGCCGCCAAGTAAACTTGCCGCCATCTCAATTAAATCTCCAACATCAAGGCTGCCGGCGTTGGTTTTGCCGCCTGTTTTTGTTGCGGCACCCGCTAAAGTACCAAGGGTGTTTAAAAGGTTTTTAAGGTCTTTTGCACCCTCTGGTTTAAGCAGGTTAGTAAGCGCCGGCAAAAGTGAGGTTAACCCCTCAAGGTTAAATGCGCCGCTATTTTGTGCAGAAACGGCATTGTTAACAAGGTTTGCAGCTTCTTTCGTATTCTCGGGTTTGGTGCGCTCTAATATAAAATTTAAAAGCTGCTGTTGTTGCTGTTGGTTCATATAAGCCCCCAGAAAGTTATTTTGTATAATTATAAGTGAAGAGAAAGATAAAAGCGAGTGTTTTTGCATATGAAAGTGGCTAAAACCGTACAAATTTTACACGGAGAATACTATTCATAAATATATACAAATAGTAAATAACAAAACAATATTTTTAGCTCTTAAGCTAATGGCAAGGTACGGCAAACAAAATACCCTATATACAGCGCTTTAAATAAATTTAACAACAATTAAAAATGCTTAGGAATGAGCCGAAAAGGTATGACCACCACAAAAAGTATGATGTAAATATTTGCCCTACTACGCCCAGGACGAAAGCGGGCAACAAAGCTTTGAAACATAGTATAAAAATTAAAGACCCTTGCAACAACAGGCACCTGCAAAGCACAGCAGTTAGCGCGGCAAGGGTTGTATAAAAAACTAAACGCCTGCAGCATAGGTGCGGGCAAGTAAGGTGGTTAGCGGCAGGGGTTGCATAAAAAATTAAACGCCTGCAGCATAGGTGCGGCAAGCACGGTGGTTAGCGACAGGGGTTGTATAAAAAATTAAACCCCCTGCAACATAATTGCGGGTAAGAGCCGGTTAGCGGCAAGGGTTGCATAAAAAATTAAACGCCTGCGGCATAGGTGTGGGCAAGCAAGGTGGTTAGTGGCAAGGGGGTGCACAATAGTTTAAAACCGTTGCTCCGGCGGCGCACCATAGCACAGCAGTTAACTGCAAATATTATATAAATGGTTAATGCACCTGTTAATGGCTAAAAGCAGGGTAACAGGTTTTAAAAGTAAAGAAAAGGGAAAACACCCTTACATTGTTACTGCAAGGTGTAACGGGTGGCATGGTAGCGTTGCACAAAATGTTATTCTGCCTTAATAGCACTATTTGCAAGTTGTAAAGGTGCAAGGGGCATTGCGCACAAAATTAAACGCCCCGGTGCACCTTTGCCACAAAACATGGTGGGTTATAGGGTGTTGGCTGGCGTTATAGCTATTGTGGTATATACCGTTGCCAAAAAACTGCTGCTGGGTGAAAGAAACCACGCAAAAGGTTACCGCACCTAGCAAAAGTAAACATAGGCAAGCCTACCTTGTGTGGGTAAGCCCCGCAAAAGGTTACCGCACCTGTACACCGGGGGTGGCAAAAAACAGGCGCACCTTGTTTTGTTCAAGGCTACGGGCCTTTAAGCGGCGGCGGTCACCGGTGGTTACCACCAGGGTGCAAACCCCACGCAGTGCCCCCAAAGAGGTGGTGGATGCCCGCAATAGATAATGCTGCGTATAAACATGTGTTATATGGCGGCTGAAGGTTTTACTGGTGGACAAAACAAGGGTGCCGCCTATTTTATTTGCGCCTTCTTTCAAAATGCCCTCTGCGGCAAAAGCAAACATAACAAGTGAAAATAAAAGCGGAATAGTGCAGATGGGAACAAGGCTGGGCATGCGTGTGGCGCAAAGTGCAAAGGTCAACACAGAAATGCTGAAAAGCACACCCGGCGCCCAGAGGTAGCGCCCAAGAGATTTTACTTTTGGGTTGCAGTAGTTTACAAAAGGGTCTGAAAAACCGGGCAATAGGCTTTGCACCCTAAGGGTATCACCTTTGCGGTACAAAAAAACCGGCAGTTCAAGGCCGCTGTAACCCCCGGCGGCAACATACAGCGGGTAACGCCCTGCCAGCCGGCTTGAAAAAGAAACACGCAAAGTAGAAGAGGTAATTTTACTGCGCAGTACACGGTATTCACGGTGGGTAAAAAGCCCGCCTTCCACCACTAAAAGCTTTTTATTGTAAGCGGCAGAAAAGCCGCCGGTTTGCAAAACAGATTTTGCCATTACTGCTAAAAAAAGCAGTAATGCAAGTGTGGCGGTAACGGCAAGGCCGGCAGGCAGGTAAATTTGTGCAAAAGCATTTAATGTGCCAAAGCCAATTATAGCCGTACTTTCCAAATAGGGGCCTAAAAATTTGCGAAGTTGGAAATAGGTGCCCGCAATAACGGCAAGGCTTGCCAAAAGGTCTGTAGAAAGAAGGGCGTAAGCAAAATGGCCGCCCCCCCTTGGTTTAAAAAACGGCACAAGGCCCGCGCCGGGAAAAAGCCCGTCAATAATGTCTTCGGCCCGCTGTTTTGGCAGCGGGAAAGAATACCGTGCTCTCGCCATGGGCGCCGAAAAATAAAGCGTTAGCCGTGTGGCCCCAACCAAGCGGTAAAAAAAGCTGCGCTCCAAGCCTATGGCGGCAACATTTTCAAGTGGCAGGGTATCGGTTCGTTGAAAAAAGAGGCCCTGCTCCACCACAATGGCATGCGGGGTAACATGGTAGCCGGTGGCGAACCAAAAAGCCAGCGCCAAAAAGGCAAGGGCTAAAAACAGGTAAAAATCCTCTCTCAACAAAGAGAAGACCAGCGCTGGGTCTCGGGCTAAAAATGCACCCCAAACCGGCCCGATACATAAAACCAAAATATATCTGAAATATTTTAAACAATAAACCGGGTGCAACTTTGCATTCTTCACTGTGGGGCCTCCACAATTTTTACGGCGGCTTGTATCTCTTCAGCGGCAGCAAGGCTAAGCCCGGCCACCCAGAAAGAGCCGCCTACAGTATTGACTTTAAGCCAACATGTTTTGCAAATGGCGTGGGCCGGCGTTTGTACTATAATAACCGAAAATATGTCGCTTAACCGGGCCTGGCGCACGGAAATAAAAATAACCCCGCGGCGCACAGTAAGCAGGCCGCCAAAAAGCGTTATAGTATAGTTTACACGGCGCACCAAAGCAACCAGCACTGCTACAGCGGAAAAGAAAAGGCCAACCCAAAAAAGCCCCGCAAAACCAAGGCCAAAAGCAACTGCACCAAAAAATGCGCAAAAGGTTGCAGGTGCAATGGCGGTTACCACCGCCCCTTTTTTTGAAATGTAAAATTGGCGCACACAGGCCCCCTTACAAACTACAGCTTAAAAAATACTATATTAAAATTACACAAAAATTTAAAATTAATACGGTTTCAATAAATTGCAACGGTGCAACCTGGAAGCCGACGCAAATGGTGGAAAACACACGGTGACGGGTTGTAACCGGCAACAACAGCAAAACATGAGGGATAGCATGTGAAAAGGCAGCGACGGCAGGGAAACCCAAGGTACAAGGTATCATGTTAGACCGGGGCACAGGTGAAAACACAAAAGTGAAAGGGTGAAAACCCAGTGCGGTAAGCGGGGAATGTGCGCTGGCGGGTTGCAACCAGAAACAACGGCGAAAACTTGGAACAAAAGTGCCCCCCTAGGGTAATAGGCATAAAGCCAGGGTAACAAGAAACTAATGCATAGATATGAGGTGTAAAGCGTAAAGCCGGTGCAACAGCGGAGAACGCATGAAAGGTGGAAGCCCGGGCAGCTGATAAAAAACAGAGGCAGGAAGTGAAAAACAAAGGCAAAGGTGGGAACCAGGGCGGTTGATACCCCTGCAGAAGTTATTTTGGGCTAATTAGCGGTTTGCCACCGGCTACCAGGTAGGGTCGATAATCTGCCCATTGGTAATCTGCTCAAGGGTGAAAAGCAGCTTTTCACAAAAGGCTTCCCGCACTGCGCTGCCGGTGAAAACGTCATTTATAAATATGGCATAAAAGCCACCGTCAACCGGCACCAGCTTTGCCGTTGTAGCCGTGCCGTCTGTAAAATGGAAGGCCAGGCTAACACTGCCCTCATTTGTATTTTCAACCTCACCGGCAACTGCCGCCTGTGCCTGCAAAGAGCAAAGCAACCGGTAAAGCCCTGCAAATGTGGGCTGCGCCAGGGGCGCACCGTCAACAATACCGCTGCCGTCGTATATATCTATAACATAAAATGCGCCGCTGCCCGGTGTTATTACCGTAATGTTGGTAACGGTTTCCATAGCCGGGGCAAGAATAAAAGGCGTGGCCAAACTGCCCGCAGTTGCGTTTAAAAAAGCAAGGTACTTTTCTTCCACAATATACACGGCAGTATCACCGGCTTTTGCAACATAGCTGGTGCCGGCTGGGCTGGGGGCGCCTATAAAAAGGGTTTGTTTTTCAGTGCCGTTTTCTATGGTAATGGTACAAAAAGGGTCCTGCGGGTCAAAGCCCTGCGGTGGTTCACCTGTTTTGCCGGCAGCTAACATTGCAGTGCATTCAGCAAAATAGGCGTTGTAAGCTTCATCGCTTACATAAGCGCCGCCATGGCTTGGCAGGCAGTAATTGTAAATGTTGCCGTAGCCGTCTGTGGCTGGGGTGGCAAGGTGTTCAAGCACCACCGTTTCACCTTTTATGGTGAAGGTAATTTTTGCAGGGTGGTGTGCCGTGCCGGGTGCAAAATTAAATGCGGTTACAGCGCTTTTTGCAAACTGGCCCGGGCCGAGTAAAAACTGGGCAAAAACCGGGGCGGAGCCAAGGTATACAATGTTTTGCCCCTGAACACTAAAGTAATACCCGCCGCCGGGTGCCGCATTGCCTATTGAAAGTGTAAGCACAACCCCTTCAGTATATTCAAGTTCGGCATGGGCGGCAGGGGTAACAAGGCCGTATTCTTCGTCGGTAATTTTTGCCCCATCTACAACCTGGCCGCCAATAGCCTCACAACCTGCTGCAAAGCTTTCAAGGGCATCGGTATCTTGCGGGGTACCTGCCAATTCCTCGCAGCTTAAACTGCCGTTTTGCAAAGTAAGGGTAAAAACGCCGTCTCCACAGGTTACTTTAGCGCCTGTAAAGCTGCCGGTGTGGGTAAAAGCGGCAGTGGAGGAAGAGGCTGCACCACCGCCGCCACAGGCAGCAGACAGCGCAAGCAAAAAAAACAAAAGCAGCAATAGGCCCATACGGCGCAAAGCTGAAAATTTAAAAGTTTTTATAATCATAAAAGCCCCCTTGGCAGTATAAAAAACATAATATAGTATAACATAAATGAAAATTAAAAAGAAATGCTTTACAAATGTGGAGCAATGTTGTATAGTCTTATTAATACAAAGTATTAATAACTTAACAAGGAGATATTATTATGAAGCTTTATATTTGTAAACATTGTAAAAATATTGCATACATGGTTCAAGATGCAATGGTTCAAGATGCAAATGTAAACCCTGTTTGCTGTGGGGAAAAAATGCACCTGATGGTTGCCGGTGAAACCGAAGGTGCGGCTGAAAAGCACCTGCCGGTTGTTGCCAGAGGCGAAAACGGTGTAGAAGTTAGAATAGGCAGCGTAGAGCACCCAATGCTTGAAGAACACTTTATACAGTGGGTTTGCCTTGAGACAAACAAAGGGGCACATTTTGTATATTTGGCACCGGGCAGCGCACCGGTTGCGCACTTTGCTTTGCCGGCCGGTGAAGAGCCACTTGCGGCATATGAATATTGCAATTTGCACGGCCTTTGGAAAACTGCTTTGTAAAGCCTTTTTAATTTAGTGTGGCTGCTTTTAAGCTTTTTACAGCAAATTTTGTATGCGCCTGCCGCTAACCTAACAACGGCAGTTAAAAGGCGGCTGCAACGGGTTTATTTTAAACAGCAGCGGAACTATTAAAAACAACAAAAAGCAACCCATTTACCATGGGTTGCTTTTTGTATATTGGAACCACCTGCCAAGCTGGTGGTTTCCTCTGCCAGTTTTAGCTGCAAATATCTAGCGAAATGAGCGATTACCTATGTGAGTCAACGAATTTGTTTCATCTGCCAAAAAAGCAGTAATTACCATTGAAAGCTGGTGGGCAAGGGGTGCAGGTGTGGAAATTGTTCAGCGTGCCTTGAGATGCGTGCATCTAAAAGCCTTCCTGCAAGGCATTGTCAAAACCAGGCCCGGGGTAGGTGCCCGCCTGGCATAAAAGCGCACCGCCGGAAAAAGTTTTACAATAACCATTGCCAAAGAGTAATTGCGCAAAGGTATCTGCCGGTGAAGGGGCCTTTATGCCATTCTTACAAAGTGACAAGAAGCGGGCTTGAAAAAGCAATATAGCAGATGCCAGAAACTGCAAAGGTTTTGGAAATGCAGGCAGCTAAAGTATTCATACTATTTGCCATAAAAATAACAAGCCCCTGATTAACGCATCATGTGGCTTGTATTCCGGGGCTGGGCCCATACTGAAAAGCCCCGGCTACACAGGGGTGATGCTTGGTTATAATAAGCTATAAATAAAAGCAAAGAACGACCGACAGAAAAAGTATAATATGCACAGTGTAATAAACAGGCATGTGCCAGCCTAAACCATGTATAAGTGAAAAAGCTGTAAGCAACTGCTTTTTCGTACGGCGCAAATAAAAACCTCCGTGCGTAGTTTTTACCCTACGCCCGAAGGCTTTTTTTTCGTGGCTATTGGGGCTGGCACTGCAAACTACCGGCAGTGCTTTTACCTGTGTTAGTTTTATAAAGGTGTGCCGCAATGTTGGCAAAAATGGTGCCCCTCACCTGGGGTGGTTGCACCGCAGGTTGGGCA
>JAVBRS010000011.1:0-3337 GCA_031547715.1 Oscillospiraceae bacterium | reverse complement strand
AGCTTAGCATGTGAAGATGAAATTGCAGCCGCCTGCCGTTTACCCGGGCTTAAAGTTACAGGGCTTTTTACCCACTTTGCTGTAGCAGATGAAACCGGAGATATTGAAAAAGCATACACAAATACCCAGTTTGCCGGTTTTACTGCACTTGTTGCACGGCTTGCCGCAAATGGTGTAGCTTTTAAAACGGTGCATTGCTGTAACTCCGGCGCACTTTGCCAGTACCCAAACATGCATTTAAATGCCGTGCGGCCGGGCATTTGCCTTTACGGCAGCAACCCGGGGGCGGGGGTACTGTTGCCAAACTGCAAGCCAACCCTAACATTAAAGGCCCGTGTTGTGCAGGTTAAAACCATTGCCCAGGGCAGCCACATAAGTTATGGGTGCACTTTTACCGCAGCCGCGCCCCTTTGCGTTGCCACTTTAAGCGCCGGCTATGCTGACGGCTACCCACGTGCACTTTCAAACAAAGGGGTTTGCAGCATAAACGGCCTGCCCGCACCTGTAGTTGGCCGGGTATGTATGGACCAAATGATGGTTGACCTTACAGCCTGCGGCACTGTTGCCGTTGGCGATGAAGCGGTTTTGTTTGGCGCCGAGGCCGCAGACAGCATAGACACTGCCGCCGAAAAGGCAGGCACCATACCGCATGTTATTATGTGCGGGCTTGGGCCGCGCGCCATTAGGGTTTACCGTTAGCGGCGGGCCTTTTGCACCCTACGCTAGAAAGCCACCTTCATTTTCGCTTTTAAATGTACTGCATAGTTGCTTACACACCGGTAAAGACACAGCCAACCATTTAAGGCTATTTGCGGTGGCAACCTGCATTTACACTGTTTTTATATACAGTGTTCTAAAACGTTTTGTATTTTCAATACCCTTGTTCCAAATTATACAAAATGTTTTATAAAGTATGAATATAACAATTTTCCGACCATTTCAACCAATTCAGCTGAATTATTGCTTATTTTCATATTGGCATCAGCAAAATTTCGCTTGTTTATATTTACACCCAAGCTTATATTACGTTTTGTATATTTCACTTTCTTCACCGCAATATTACAAATTGTATTTACTTTAAAATACACCTGCTTCTTTTTTGGCCCAAGTTTTACAGCGTGCTGCCTTAACCCGCATTTATTGAAATAAAAATATATAACCGAAATGAGGTAAATTTATGGAATTGCTTTGCGTTATTGATTACCAGGTAGATTTTGTTACAGGCGCTTTAGGCTTTGAAGATGCCGTTGCCCTTGAAAACGGTATTGCTGCACTGGTAAAGCGCACCTTAGCCGGTGGCGGCAAGGTTTTATTTACAAAGGACACACACCCGCAAAACTACCTGCAAACACGTGAAGGCAGGTTTTTACCGGTGCCCCACTGCATTAGCGGCACCCCCGGCCACAGCCTTTACGGCAGCCTTGCCGAGTATGAGACAGGCGGCGAAAACATTGCCATACTGGAAAAGCCAACTTTTGGCTGCGCCTACATTGCAAACGAGGTTGAAAAATTTTGCGGCGGTGAACCTGACAAAATTACCTTTTGCGGGGTGGTTACAAATATTTGTGTTTTATCAAATGCAATTTTACTGCATTCAAGTTTTCTAGATGCAGAAATTTGCATTGCGGAAAACCTTTGTGCCGCTTTGGGAGACGCCCACCAGAATGCAATTGAAGTTATGCGCGGGCTGGGGTTTAATATAATAAAAGCTTAGCTGCAAAGCGCGCTAAAACCCTGCCGTTTAATTTTGCTTAAAATGCAAAACTGCTGCAGAAGCATTTTACAAAACTGCTGTATGGCTATGCACATTGCGCCACTCTTCAGTGTTAAAAACAGGCAATAATTATTACTATTTGTAATAATTATTGCCTGTTTTATTGCTTTTTGTATTATCCACCGCTGTTTAGCCTGCAATTAACCTGTGTTTAAAACTGCTCTATTTCAATTTCAATTTCATCTTCATCTTTTAGGGCATAAACTTCCCGCAGCCTAACATCGGTGGCAATCTCAATCAAATTCAACGGGTGATCCCCCTCGCCTGCCGCATTTTGGTCTGTTCGCAGTATAAACGCTTTGCGGCCAAACACTTTGCACGGTTGCATTGCAACACTAACCCTGCCGCCATATTCCTCTTTTTCAAGGCGAATTGCAGTTTCCGGCAAATTATATGCCGCCGGCAGCAGCACATTTAAAGTGCCGGGGTAAAATTGCATTCCGGTTTTTTCAGTGTAATAAGGCGCAAGTTTCGCCATCCAGAATGAGAAGCTGTTTAACCCGCTTTTTACTTTGCCTTTTAAAACCATAGCAGCCCCCTAAATTTCAAAAAAGGGGCAGGTTTACTGCCCCTTTTTTACCGTTTGCAATAATTAAAAACAGCTTTTTATAAAGTTTAAGCCTCTGTTGCCTTTTTCAAATGGTAGCTGGCAAAAATTTCACCAACTTTTTCACCTGCGCCGTTCAGGTTTGGCGGGGTAATAAACTTCTCAAGCTCTTTCAATTCTTCATCTGTAAGCAGGCCAAGGTCTGTAAGTGCACGTATTGTGGCCTGTGTAACACGGCCGTTATGGCCGTCGTCCATCTTCACGGCAATGCCAATGTCTGCACCAAGTACGCCAATACAATAAACCCCTTCCGCCCCGGCTTTACCAACCAATTTGCCTTTAGTGGCACGCATTAACGCTGTGCAAAAGCCGTAGGTGCCGCTAACCATTTCAGGGTGGGCGTTCATGGCGGTACAAATTGTTTCTGCGGCGGCCTTATAATCTTCAGGCAGGTTTTTAGGGTTGGCAAGTTTAGCAAAACTAAGGGCCATATTAAATACAGGCACACCGTGCACCGGCACTCCACAACCGTCTTCGCCAATGTATATGTCGTTTTTGTCCATCTCAAACATATATGCAAGCACATCAAGCAGGTCCTGTTGCAGCGGGTGTTCAATTTTATTGTATTTTTCAGTGGGGTAACCTTTAACAAGGCAACTTGCCAAAAAACCGGTGTGCTTGCCGGAGCAATCGCAGTTCAGCTTGCTGGCTTCCTGCCCGGCGCGCAGCTGGCTTGCATACACAATATCATTTATAGAATACTGAGGTGCGCAGGTGAAGTCAGCCTCTGTAAGGCCAAGCTTTGCAAGGTTGCTAAGTACCGCCTCGTGGTGCATTTCCTCGCCGTGGTGTGAAGCACACATTATGGCAATGTCCCTGCCGCTAAGGCCAAATTTCTCAGCTGCGCCGCTTAAAAACACGTTGAGCGCCTGCAGCGGTTTTGCGGAAGAGCGAAGGTACGCAACCCTGTACGGGTTGCCGGCATAGTACAGCAGCCGCCCGGCAGAGTTAACCAC
>JAVBRS010000160.1:0-5669 GCA_031547715.1 Oscillospiraceae bacterium | reverse complement strand
GTAGTCTCTGGCACCAGCATTGTTGAGGGGGGCTCTCATGATGTGGTGGTAAAAGACGGCACCACAGTGCAGGGCGTTTAGTAAATGTGGCAGCTGTGGCAAAAACTGTAGCTGCCGCTGGTTATAGCAGAATTAATTAGTGAACAAAGGCCTGTGCAAAGGTGCATGGGCCTTTGAAGGTTGAAAGGGTAGCTTATGGCTGAAATTTGGGATTTATACTCGCATTCCGGGGAGCTTTTAGGCCGCACTGTTGAACGTGGGGCCCCCATACCCGCCGGTTGCCGCCACCTGGTTGTGGGCATTTGGGTGGTAAGCCCTGAAGAAGGGGTATTATTGACCTTACGCCACCCGCAGAAAGAACATTACCCCGGCAAATGGGAAAACAGCGGCGGTGCGGCACTTACAGGTGAAAGTGCTGAAGCAGCAGCAATGAGAGAGCTGTTTGAAGAAACGGGAATTTCAGTAAAAACCGGCGAACTTGAGTATATAAGAACAGATAAGGCGGGCAAAAGTTTTATTGCAACATTTTTGTTGCGGCGCAAAATAAACCTGGGAAGCCTTGTAATGCAAGACGGCGAAACCGTTGGGGCGAAGTTGGCATGCCTTGCAGAAATTGACACCATGGCAGGTGATGGCGCACTTGCAGCGCCGTTGGTAAAACGCTTTTACACTGTGCGGCCCCTGCTTGAAAAGGCGCTGCAAGCAGATGCTTTATAAAAATAAGCGCTAAAAAGGCTTTAAACAATAAAAAATGTATTTATTTTTTTGCAGTGAAGGGCGCCGAAAAGCGCCAAAGAAGTTATGTGTTGTAAAGGGTGTTTTACAACGGGTGAAATGAAGATACAAAATGAAATATACAGAACTGCAAAAGAATTTAACGAACAAAGCTCCCCGGCCACACAAAGGCGGGTTGCCGCAATGTACACAGTGTGTGGGCCATGTTAACCAGTGTGGCAAGGAGAGCATTGACACAAATGTTGACCTTGCATTGAGGCTGGCACAAGGTTTGAAGCTACAGGGCCTAATTTTAAAATGTGCACAGCCGGCCTTATGAGAGCAAGTGAGAACAATGACTTTAATGCGCTTACACCCTTTAGCATATGCCAATAGAGGCTGCGCAACTGGGGGTTGGCACAAAAACGGCAGTTACAACCAAAGGTAACCCGCTTAAGTTTGCAACTGTAAATAACTTGCAGCCAGCAACAGGCAAACGCCTTTGGCGGCATTAAATTTTATGACGGCCGGCACAAAAAATAAGCAGCGCCGTTAACGTGGGCAGGGTGGTATTAAGGTTGCAAAACCCATAAAACTTCAAGGCAGTGCTTTTTTAGAAGTTTTATGGCAAAGCATTGCCATAAAAGCCTGGCAAGCTTGCATTTTGCAGGCGTGTGCCGCCACAGCACAATTTAGCAATGGGTAAAACCGCCAAAAAGCAAACCGCCTTGCATTGTGGTTTTAACTAAACTTTTTATTTTGAACTTTTAACTGGTTGCAAAACCATTAAAATGCGTTATACTAAAAGCAACAAAAGAATAAGCTTGTTCACAGGTGGCCCGGTGGAATGGTAGGCCGCACACAAATAAATTTGCAGTGTGCGGGGTTACCACCAGTTAACAAAACAAGGTGTAAGCGGTATAACCCGTTAAGCTTGTTTTGCGGCCGCCTGTTTTTTTATAACAGCGCCATGCAATACACAACACCTGTGTATTGTATTTTTTTGTAAATTTTGGAGGTGCACTATGAAAAAAACATACGATTTAACCAGGGGCAACCCAGGCAAGGTGCTGCTTCTTTTCGCAGTTCCCATTTTAATGGGCAACCTTTTACAACAGCTGTACTCAACGGTAGACAGTATTGTGGTTGGCCATTTTGTTGGGGCGCATGCCCTTGGAGCGGTGGGCACAACATTCCCAATTGTGTTTATGGTAACTGCGGTTGCCTTTGGCCTTTCAAGCGGGGTTTCAGTAATGGTGGGGCAAAGCGTAGGCAGCGGCGGCCAGGGCGTGTTGCCCAAAATTATTTCGGTGGCACTGGGTGTAACGGTGGTGCTTTCGCTGGTGTTGGTTGCTGTGTGCAGTTTTTTTGCACCGGCGCTTTTGGGGCTTATACGTGTGCCGCAAGCGCTTTACGCCAACGCCCTTATATACCTGCGGGTGTATTTTTTGGGGTTGGTTTTCACTTTTGCATACAATGTGGCCTCTGCTGTTTTCCGGGCACTAGGAGACAGCAAAACCCCGCTTATTTTCCTTGCGGTTGCCTGCATTGCAAACATTGTGCTGGACATATTGTTTGTGGCTGGCTTTAACATGGGCGTATTTGGTGTGGCGGTGGCCACAGTGTTCGCTCAAGGGCTTTCTTTTTTGCTGCAAATGGTTATGCTTTCAAAACGCATGAAGCTTTTTAAAGAAGCGGCAGCGGCAAACCCGCCACCGGCAGGTTATGAAAAGGTTGTTCTTGGCAAGCTTTTACACCTTACCCTACCAACCACCCTGCAAGAGGTGTTAATTGGTTTTGGTATGTTTGTTATGCAGGCGCTTGTAAACGGCTTTGGACCAAACGCAGCGGCTGCATACACCGCCTGCGCCAAAGTTGAAAATTTTGCCATGAGGCCCATGATAAATACCAGCATTGCGCTAACCGCATTTTCCGCCCAAAACATTGGGGCCAAAAAGCCGCAGCGCATTGTAACGGGTTACAAGTACGCCATATTGGCAACAACTGTGTTGGCGGGGCTTGCTGCGGCAGCGGCGCTTTTGTTGCCGCGGGCACTGCTGGGCATCTTCCTTTCTTCGCAGCAAACGGCACAAGAAGTATTTGCTGTAGGGCAAAACTGCCTTGCCATTGCCGCGGTATCCTTCTTTTTCATGGCTTTAACCTTCACCGCAGAGGGCGTGCTTAAAGGCGCAGGTGATGTAAAGGTATTTGCGCTATTCTCTACCTTGGGTATGGTGGCAAAGCTGGCGGCAGCCTTTGGGCTTATGCCTTTGCTTGGTGTAAACGGCTTGTTTATAGCCGGCGCCTTGGGCTGGGGTGCGGAAGGGTTTTTGGCTACAGCCAGGTTGCTCAGGGGCAAATGGAAAAACCTGCAGCCCGCTGGCGCCACAGCGGCGGCATTGAAAAAAGATAATGCAATTAGCACTTAACTAAACAAGTGAAACTGTAAACGCCGCTTATTAAAACAAGTTAATTTACAAAAACATACTTGTGCTTGTGCCGGTTTGGCGTTTTTAAAAAATGCGCGCAGGCGGTACAAATTGCAAAACAACACCCCCAGTAAATTAAGTGTTTGTACATTGCGCTGTTTTAAAAGCAGGTTTTACAGGTTTTGCGGCCTGGCTATTTTATATAAACAACATTGCAGCAGCCGCCTAATTTAACAGGTATGAAACCGGCAATAATTTGCACATATGCTGCACCGGTGCAATGGTTTGCGCTTTCCCGCTTACAAAAAACAACCCCCTACAGCAGGTTTACCTGCCATAAGGGGTTATTTTTAAATTTTAAATAGTTTTGCTATACTGCAAAGCTCGGTTATGCTTTGTAGGCAATAGCCTCAATTTCAATAAGGCCGTTGCGGGGCAGGCAACCCACCTGAAATGCCGCACGGGCAGGGCAGTCTGTTGTGAAATATTCTGCATAAATTGCATTCATGGCTGCAAAATCTTTAATGTCGGCCAAAAGGCAGGTGGTTTTAACAACGTCTGCCATGGTGCAACCGGCTGCGTCCAAAATGGCTTTCATATTCTCAAGGGCCTGGCGGGTTTGTTCTTCAATTGTGGCGCCTGCAAAGTCACCGGTGGCCGGGTTTAAACCAAGCTGGCCGGATACATAAACGGTGTTGCCCGCCTGAATACCTGCGGAATAAGGGCCGATAGCTGCCGGGGCTTTGTCTGTAACAAGTACTTTTTTCATTTCAATTTCTCCTTATTTTTATTATAGGTTCGCATTTTAAAATAGCATATTATTGCCTTTTAGTCAATGTGGGCTGCGGTTGGCTGCACTAAAAAAGGCGGCCAAAAATGCCGGCGAAAAACAAGTATATTGCAAAAAAACTGCACGCATAAAATAAAAGCATTGCTTTTGCAAAAGTTTTGGCCCGTGGCACCACGTTTGAAAATGCCAATGTAATAAAAAACAGTTGGCCGGCAAGTGGCACTAAACCTATTATGAGCAAAACAAGGTATTCAGCTGTGGCAAGGCCGCCATTTTGCATGTTTTGTGCAGCGGGTGGGCGGTGTGTGTGGCCAGCTTGTTTTGGCGGGTACACACCACGGCCGCGCACTGCACTTTCAAAGCTGCCATTTAAAATAGTTGCTTGCGGGTTAACCGCTGGGGCGCTTGCAAAAGGGCTTTCTGCCTCTTGCTGTGTGGGGTTGCCCGCCGGGCCTTTGTTTTCAGTGTGTATGGCGGTGGCCCCAGGTGCTACAGGGGGCTTTTGCGGTGCAATACCTATAGCGGGTGTTGCCAAAACCGGCGCGCTCTCTTCATTGGGGCATGCCCTGCCGCAGCTGCCGCAAAAGCGGGCTGCCTGCGTTAGTTCACTGCCGCAATATAAGCATTTCATTGCAATACCCCATTTTATTATTATATATTATATTACCACAAAACCGTTGGCATTAACAACTGCGCCGCCGTTGCCACCGGCTTTTATACCTGCTATACTGAAAAAGGTGTGTTAAAGGTAAACCTTTGCACATACTAATAAAACCCGTAAAAAAGGAAGGTGCGCTATGTATATTGCATTTATTATACGCAGCACTTTGCCCGCAAGGCTGCGCAGAAGGCCCATATAATAAAATAAGAAAGGGCTTAAAATATGGAGAAACAAACTATTGAAAATACGCAAACAACCCGGCAGGAAAAGGCAATTTTAGCCGGTATAGACATGGGGCTGTACGACCCAGAATATTCGATGAATGAACTTTGGGCCCTGGCGGAAAGTGCCGGCATTACCCCTGTTGCAACACTTTTGCAAAAAAGGGAAAAGCCGGATAAAGCCTATTACTTAGGTGAGGGGAAGCTTGAAGAATTGCGCGCCCTGGCGCAGGCAAATGAAGCAGATTTAGTGCTGTTTGACGATGAACTTACCGGCACCCAGCTAAAAAACTGCGAAGATTTTTTGGGCTGCCAGGTGGTGGACAGAACACTTTTAATACTTGACATTTTTGCCCGCCGCGCAACAACCGGCGAAGGGAAAATGCAGGTTGAGCTTGCACGCCTGCAGTACCTTTTGCCGCGCCTTTCAGGTATGGGGGCGGCGCTTTCACGCCAGGGTGGCGGTGGCGGCGGCGGTGGTGGTGCCCGCCGCGGTGCAGGTGAAAGCAAACTTGAACAAAACCGCCGTACCATACGTGACCGCATTGCATTTTTAAATGAAAAGCAAACCGAACTGGCAGCCCGCAAAGAGGAAAACCGCCGCCTGCGCCAGAAAAGTGAAACACCGGTTATTGCACTTGTGGGCTATACCAATGTGGGTAAAAGCAGCCTTTTAAACGCAATTTGCGGCAGCGGTGTCCTTGCAGAGGATATGCTTTTTGCAACGCTTAACCCCACCGCCCGCCGCTATAAAATGGAAAGTGGGCAAGAGGTGATATTTGTAGACACAGTTGGCTTTGTAAGCCGCCTGCCGCACCAGCTGGTAAAAGCATTTCGCTCTACACTTGAGGAGG
>JAVBRS010000129.1:0-6359 GCA_031547715.1 Oscillospiraceae bacterium | reverse complement strand
TGTAAACGGAAACGAATACTTCCACCCAGATGCAATGATGCAAAATAATACATGGGCTGCAAACGGCGGTGCCACCATTGAAGCGCAGATAACAGCTTTTTATAAAGCTGTTTATGGTGTTGACCCGACCAGCCCAAACAAACACTTGTATTCTTTATACGGGGCAAGATACGCAATACCGGGAATAGACGGTTTTCACCCAGGAGTTGATGTTCAATTGGCTGACGGGGCGCCTATAAAAGCCGCCCGAAGCGGAAAAGTAACAAAAATTTCATATACAGGCAATACTGCATATGCGCTAACAATTGAGACAAACGATGGCGTAAAGCCATGCAAAATGGTATATGTACATCTTGCACCGGATGCAAGCTTACTGGATAAAAATGTAGTTAAAGGTGATATATTAGGCACACAGTCTAACCGTGGGCCATTGTCCGGTTTAGCCAGCCACCTGCATATTGAAGTACACCCTACAAACAACACAGGTGCACCGCAAGGCGTAACACCGGATGTGAATACCCATATGCCCCAGACAATAGTACCATATAAATATTTAAATAAAGATATTTAAAACGGCAAATAAAAAGAACGCCCGATATCCTGGGCGTTCTTTTTATTTCTTTCTATCTCAGTTGGCGGAATAAGCTGATCTGAGTTCAACACTGCCACTTTGCATATCAACCGTATAAACGTAATGCAAAATATCATTTTCATACATATAAACATTAAAAATTGTGCTTATCATTGGTATTTCATAGCATGTTAATATTGTGGTACCGTCGATATAATAAATAATACCCCCAGGGGCTACTTCCCGGTGCCAGCCTTCAAGTTTAAGAAATTCCATAACTGCCAAAATAGCTTCTTCATAATTTATTACCGCCGGCTCGGTTAACTTATTAAACTCTTCTATTAAAGAGAAACACCACCATTCATCCTCAAGCACAGTTCCTTGGGGGTTCCATTGCAAGGTACCTATGTGGGCGTTGCCTGTGTCTGTGCCATCAATATACCCGGAATAATATACCCGTACAGGTAAGCCTGTTGTAAGCCCGTAAACATCGCTGCCGTAACCATAAGCACTGTTTATGTCCATATAGTTTACAAAGTTAAAGGTTAATTCTTCGCCGGCTGGTGTTTTTATAGTAGCATAGTAATTAATTAAGTAACCGTTTTCATCAATGTTCCAGCCCCAGGCAATAAGCTCACCCTCTATATAGGTGTGGGCCATCATATCTAAAAAGGTTTTGCGCTCGGCAGGCTCTTCGCTTGTAGTGCTTGTAATGCTGCTGCCCTCACTGCCGGTTATTCCACAGCTGCATAAAAAAAACAGGCAAAGGCACACAGCCAGCAAAAGAGGCAAGTGTTTTTTCATTTAATCCTCCATAAAAGCAAAGGGTTTATTTAGGTTATTTAACTTTCACTATACCACATTAATACAGGCCGGCAAAGCATTTTACTTAAGCTACATTAAGTTAACCGGCTATGCGCCGGGTGGCAAGGGTGATACATGGCATGGTTTATACCTTTTTGCAGAGGGCGCGGCCAACTTAGGCAACATAAAATGGGCACCGTTAAACACAGCTGCCCAAGGGTTTTTATGGCAGCTGGAGGAAGTTACTGCAGGCGGTGGCACCGGCACGACTCAGTACACCGGTATCCTGAAGCGAAATATAGCGCTAGAGACTAATATAACAGGTAAAGTAATAGTTAAAAATATTCCAGACTATGCCGCTCCCGGCGGGTTTGAAGCATCTGCACCATTTCACGCAGGTGGTAACCTTGCAAAAAACATTGATTTTAATAGCAGCAGCGACGGCCAAAAAATAAAAGATGTAATGCAAGAATTTATAAAGGCAGTTTACCCGGCAAATACGACCTTGCCGGTAAATAAAACAACATATTACTTGTTTGGCGAAAGGCAGTTTAACGACTATGGTAATTTCCATTCCGGTGTAGATGTTGCTGGCCAGGACAGTGATGAAATTCGCACATTATACAAAGGTGAAGTTGTATTTGCAGACGGTAGTTATGGCACTGTTTCTGTTAAGGTTCCTGCCCTGAATAATATTGTTACAAATTATGTGCACATGAAAAACATTCGGGTTAGTGTAGGAGATATAATAGAGAAAGGTACCGTTATAGGCCAACAAAGTAATGTATCCACAGAATCTATAGGCTCACACCTGCACTTTGAAGTGCGTGTGCCGGGGTCAGCAGGCCCAGCGCCTCTAATCAATAATGAAGCATATTCTTTAACGAATATTTTACCTTATGGGTATATGGACGGGAAGCCTTAAAATACGCAGTAAAACAGAAAACCACAGGCATTATGCCTGTGGTTTTCTATGTAATCACATCAAAACATAAAGGTTTCAATAGTGCCGTCGGAATTGACAAAGCAATCAAACGCCCATGTGGCCGTTTCTGTGCCTTGAGGCCCGCCGTGGTAAGCATTTACAAAATAAGATATACCAACATACCCGTGGTAGCGGGTTGGGCTAATGCCAAAGCCATTAAAATAGAAATATAAGTCAACAGACTGGAAATAATACCACCCGTTGGAATAAGTGACCTTCACAAGGCTTTCAGGGTTGCAATAAACACCAAACTCTTTTGAAAAACCTTCATCTTCCATAATGTAAAAAATGGCCTCTTCAATGCTCAATACCTTTTGTTGTTCGGGTAAGTTTACAAGCATTTCCATGTGTTGCATTCTTGTCGCAAGGTATTCTTCCGCAGACATGTCAAGGTAAAGGTCAAACTCGCTATTGCTGGTTAGGTGCTCCACATCAATAATTCCTTTAATGGGCACATTATCCAAATTGCCGTTTTCAGGTATTTCACCATAATAATACATAATATAATTATTGTTTGGGGAGCTTCCAATACCAAAACCATAACCACAATAAGCCCAGTGGTTATCTGCGCCTGCTTGTGTTATGGTAAGTGTTCTGCCATCTTCCGTAAAATATTTGCAAACATAAGGCTCGCTCTCGCTTTCTCTTCGGTAAATTCCAATTATATGAACAGAGTTGCAATTTTCAAAACCGGCAGCTTCTTTTAACATTTGTATACGCGCTTCCAGTGTTAAGGCGGCTAAGGCGGCCTTGTCAATATTTACAGTGGTGGTTGCGCCAAGCCCCTCCTGTACGGAAAATCCAATGTCGCTGCCTTGGGTACCGGGCTGCCCAGCCAGCTCTCCGCCGCAGGCGGTAAAAAAGGTTAAAACCAGTATGGCGGCTAACAAATATAGCGTTGCCCTTTTCATTATGGCTCCTTTAAGTTTTTGATAAAATAATTAATTGGTATTTTCCCTTTGGCAAGCTAAAAACATCTTTTGTTTTATGTTATATAAGTTTCGCAAAAAAAGCAAGCAAATAGGCTGATGTACAAAGCTTTTGATGCATTTACGAATCAGCAGAAAGCGGTTATAAGGGCAATGTATATGGTATGCCTTCGGGTGTAAGGTATAGGGCTTACATTCAACCCTAATACGGACCGGAATACCTGTACATGGATGGATAAGACAGTAGGGCAAACAAAAACCCATACATCAGAGCCAATTATGATTTATACCTTTTTGCAGAGGGCGCGGCCAACTTAGGCAACATAAAATGGGCACCGTTAAACACAGCTGCCCAAGGGTTTTTGTGGCATGGTGGGGTACCGCCACCAGCGGATGCACCCTGTGTTATGGCTAAAAGCAAACTAAAAAAACGGTTTAAAGCGGTTTATTTTTATAAAACAGGCGGGCCCGCTGTGGCTGGCCTGTTTTTTAAATTACAAAGGCGGTAATAATTTAGGCACGCACCGCCGGGCAAAAACGGTGCTTGTTTAACCGGTGTACTATGTTTTAAAAGCAGTGCATGCCAAAGGTATGTACTGTTGCTTTTTACGCAATGGTAAAGTGTAAAAGTTAGCCACCGCCCGCACAACCGGTGTTTTGTGCAAGTAGCCAAAAAGCCGTATTCAATGAACAACTTTTACAACAACCATACAAAGGGGGCATTAAAGCATTGTAAAGGCTAATGTAAAGAAGATATAATATATGTAAAATATGTAAATAATATATTAAATATAAATTTCCGGTTTGCGGCGCTGTGCAAAAAGTGTATTGAGCTGTATGCAAAATGTACCAGCCGGCAACTGAAAACGGCAAAACAATTAGCGGTAAAGCAGCAAAAAATAGCCGGCAAACGGCTTTTATATAGATAAAGTGGGCGGCTGGCCATTAATATGGCGTTTTTTCAAAGCCGCCATTGTGCGAAGGAGAAAAAATGACAATTTATAATGTACTGGACCTTTTAGGCGGCATGGCCCTTTTCCTATACGGAATGACCTACATGGGCGAAAGCCTTGAAAAGCAGGCGGGCAACCGCTTGCAAAGCCTTTTGGCAAAACTTACGGCAAACCCTTTTCGCGGGGTGTTGCTGGGCACCGTGGTAACAGGTGTAATGCAGTCCTCCGCTGCTGTTACCGTTATGCTGGTTGGTTTTGTTAACGCCGGCGTAATGACACTGCACGCAGCGGTGCCGGTTATAATGGGTGCAAACATAGGCACCACTGTTACCGCCTGGATACTTTCCCTTGTAGGGCTGGAGGGCAGCAGTTTTTTAATTCAATTTTTAAAGCCGGCAAACTTTGCCCCGGTGCTGGCAATTATTGGCGCAGGTATTTTGCTGTTTTCCAAAGATGACAAAAAACGCAACATTGCCGGCTTGCTGCTTGGGTTTGCCATTTTAATTTTCGGCATGACCCGCATGACCGCCGCCCTTGAACCGCTGGCGGCATCACCGGAATTCGGCCGGTTCTTAACAATGTTTACAAACCCCATTTTGGGTATTCTTGCCGGCATGATAATGACCGCGGCCATTCAAAGCTCCTCGGCCTCTGTTGGTGTGTTGCAAGCGTTTGCGGCGGGCGGCGGCATTACCTACGGCGTGGCGCTGCCCATAATAATGGGGCAGAACATAGGTACAACCATTACCGCAATGATATCGTCAATAGGGGCAAACCGTGCGGCGCGGCGCACAGCCTTGGTGCACCTTTACTTCAACACGGTTGGCACTGTGGTGTGTACAACAATTTTAATAATAATACAAAACACTGTAGGGTTTGCGCTGCAAAACACCCCAATAAGTGCTGTGGGAATTGCCGTTGTGCACAGCTGTTTTAACATTGCCTGTACCGCTATGCTTTTGCCGTTTACAAAACAGCTTGAAAAACTTGCCTATTTAACCCTGCCCATAGGCCCCGAGGAAGAGAAGTTTACCCTGCTGGAAGAGCGCTTGCTGAATACCCCGTCCACTGCCGTATTTCAATGCAAAGAGGTTGCCGGCGAGATGGCGGGCATTGCAAAAGGCTGCTTTGAAAAGGCCAACATCCTGCTGAAAGAATTTTCAGAGCCTGCCTTCCACGAGGTTGTACAGGAAGAACAGCTTACCGACAAATACGAAGACGCCCTGGGCACCTATTTAATAAAGCTTTCGGCAAAGCAGCTGAATGAGCGCGACGGCGCAGAGGTGTTTCAGATGTTGCACGCCATTGGCGACATGGAGCGCATTGGCGACAGGGCAAGAAATGTGGCGGAGGCCGCACAAGAGCTGCACTCAAAAAACATAGAATTTTCAGACCTGGCAAAAAGAGAGGTAGGGGTTATGGCTGCGGCTGTTGAAAAGATTGCGACCTTGGCAATTACCGCTTACCAAAATGAAGACCTGCAGATGGCACTGGAGGTTGAACCGCTGGAGCAGCTTATAGACGAGCTTGAAGAGGCAATACGCACGAAGCATATTGAACGGTTGCAAAAAGGTGAATGCACGGTAGAATTGGGCTTTATATTAACAGACGTAATAACCAACTATGAGCGCATTGCAGACCATTGCTCCAACCTGGCGGTGTGCGTACTGCAGGTGCAAAAAGGCAATTTTGACACCCATGCATATATAGATAACCTGAAAGCCAACAAAGATGATAAGTTTGAAGAAAAGTACAACGGTTACAAAAAAGAGTTTATGCTGCCTGCATAGAAGGCGCAGGTAAACTGCAAAAGCACTGCAAAAAATAAAAACCCCCGAAAGGGGGTTTTTATTGCTAATGGGGTAAAAATTTGCAAGGTGTAGACCATAAGGCCGCCCCAGCCATGCCTTTGGCCACAGGGCTACGCCGTGCCCAAAAGTGGTATAATAAGCGCCGGGCGGGTGTGGGTAAAGGTGTTTTTATGCCACAGGCATACCAATAAAAACGCAAGGTTGGCCAGGCAGGTAAAAAACTTTTTAAAGCAGGGCGCAACAAACACAATAAAAAGGCACACAGCTGTGTTTGGCTTCCTTTTGCAAATTTTTAAAAGTTGAAAT
>JAVBRS010000012.1:0-5743 GCA_031547715.1 Oscillospiraceae bacterium | reverse complement strand
GCGCTGTTGCACAAAGGGTAGCTGCAAAGGTGAATACTCTCTGGGGCGGCGGCATCCACGCAGCGCACAAGGTTTTGGTATATAGTTTCAGTCATAAAGGGTATCATGGGGGCGGCGGCCCTGCATATGGTTTCAAGGGCTGTGTGCAACACAAGGTAAGCATTTATCTTATCCTGCTCCATGCCCTTTGCCCAATAGCGCTCGCGGCTGCGGCGTACATACCAGTTGCTAAGTTCATCAACAAAGTCTTGCATGGCTCGGCCGGCCTCCGGCAGGCGGTAGTTTGCAAAGTGGGCATCCACCGCCGCCACTGTGCTGTTAAGGCGTGAAAGCACCCATCTGTCCATAACCGTCAGGGTTTCCTCTTGCAGGGTGTAAGCTGTGTGGTCAAAGCCGTCAATGCCTGCATAGAGCACGTAAAATGCGTAGGTATTCCAAAGGGTGCCCATAAACTTTCGCTGCCCTTCAATAACCATTTTACCTGAAAACCGGCTTGGCAGCCACGGCGCTGAAGCCGTGTAGAAATACCAGCGCACTGCATCTGCACCGTAGCTATTTAAGGCGTCCATCGGCTCTACTGCGTTGCCCTTTGATTTAGACATTTTCTGGCCGTTTTCATCCTGCACGTGGCCCATTACAATTACATTTTTGAAGGGAGCTTTATTGAACACCAAAGTGGATATTGCCAAAAGCGAGTAGAACCAGCCACGGGTTTGGTCCACCGCCTCAGATATATAATCTGCCGGGAACTCACTTTCAAACAGCTCTTTATTTTCAAACGGGTAGTGGTGCTGGGCAAAGGGCATCGCACCGGAGTCAAACCAGCAGTCAATAACCTCTTCCACACGGTGCATCTCGCCGCCGCATTCCGGGCAGGTTAAGGTAACTGCGTCAATATAAGGGCGGTGCAGCTCTATATCATTCGGGCAGTTTTTACTCATGGCTTTCAATTCTTCAACACTGCCAACTGCATGGCGGTGCCCGCAGCTGCACTCCCAAATATTCAGCGGGGTGCCCCAGTAACGTTTGCGGCTTATACTCCAGTCCTGCACATTTTCAAGCCAATCTCCAAACCGGCCTTTGCCTATACTCTCCGGCACCCAGTTAACTGTATTGTTGTTTGCTATTAAATCGGTTTTCACTGCGGTCATCTCAATAAACCAGGCGTCCTGTGCGTAGTAAAGCAGCGGCGTGTCGCAGCGCCAGCAGTGTGGGTAACTGTGGGTAAAGTTTGGCGCATTAAACAAAAGGCCTTTTTCTTTTAAAGCCGCCAAAATGTCTTTATCTGCCGTTTTGCAAAACACACCGGCCCAAGGGGTCTCGCCTGTCATTTCGCCTTTGCCGTTAACCAACTGCACAAACGGCAGGTTATATTTGCGCCCAATGGCCGCGTCATCCTCACCAAAAGCAGGGGCTATATGCACAACGCCGGTGCCCTCGCCCAGGGTTACAAAGTCACCGTTTGTCACATACCAGCATTTTTCCTGCGGCTGCACAAAATCAAAAAGCGGTTCATACTCTGTGTACTCCAGCTCTTTGCCGGTAAAGGTGGCAATTTCTTCATACTCAAGCCCCTCCAGCACGGTGGGCAACAGGGCTTTCGCCATAATATATTTTTCTTCACCGCAGCGCACTTTTGCATACTCAATTTCCGGGTTTACACACAGTGCAACGTTTGAAGGGGTTGTCCAGGGGGTGGTTGTCCAGGCTAAGATATAAGTGTTTTCCTCATTTTTAACTTTAAACTTTGTGGTGGCAGAGCGCTCTTTTATTTCCTTATAGCCCTGCGCAACCTCATGAGAGGACAGCGGTGTGCCACAGCGCGGGCAGTAGGGCACAATTTTAAAGCCCTTGTATAAAAGGCCCTTTTCCCATATCTGCTTGAGCGCCCACCATTCAGACTCTATGAAGTCGTTCTCGTAGGTGATATACGGGTGCTCCATATCCGCCCAAAAGCCAACCCGCTCAGAGAATTCTTCCCATAGGCCCTTGTATTTCCAAACGCTCTCTTTGCATTTTTTTATAAAAGGCTCAAGGCCGTAGGCTTCAATTTGGTCTTTCCCGTCAAGGCCCAGCTGTTTTTCCACCTCAAGCTCCACCGGCAGGCCGTGGGTGTCCCACCCGGCTTTGCGCGGCACCTTATGCCCCTTCATTGCCTGGTAGCGCGGTATAACGTCCTTCACGGCGCGGGTAAGCACATGCCCTATATGGGGCATGCCGTTTGCAGTTGGCGGGCCGTCGTAAAATACAAACGGTGTGCCGCCTTCCCGCTGGCTTATGCTTTTCTCAAAAATGTGCGCCTCTTTCCAAAAGCGCTCTGTTTGGGCCTCCCGCTCTATAAAATTCAGCGCAGGGTCTACTTTTTTATACATACATTTACCCCTTTGTAAAGTAATTTTTATTAGTTTGCCGTTTTACCGCTTTAACTTACGCCCTTTTGCAATAGGGTTAATGTATTGCAGGTGCTTTGTTAAAATAAAAAAACACCCACCCATAACAGGGCAGGCGCAAAAGCGCTGCAAACCACCTATTACGCACACAAACATGTGCCCTTTGGTAACGGCAAAGTGCCGGCTAAGCTTACACAGCAACACAAAAGTGTGCCCGCCATGTTTTGCGGCAGGCGGCTTTCGGCCTTCAGCTTGCAGCTCGGAAGGGATTTTCACTTAAGGCTACTCGCGGCGGGCTTACACCGGCCCCGCCTCGCTTTGGCTTTTGCACAAAAGCTACTGGCTTCTTCACAGCTTTTCATTTTAGCATATAATAACATTTTTAAATGCATGTTGCAAGGGGCGGCCTTGGGTACCGGTAAAACAGAGTACTGCCCTTACCGGCATACAGAGTAAACAATTTTTGTGTTTTTTATTAGGCGCTGCAAATACCGCTGCAAAAATAGCCTTTGCTGGTTACCTTAGTTTTTAATTTATTTTGCGAGGGCACTATTGCATTTTTTTGTTATTAGGTGTATATTGAATTAGCAATCACTGCATTAGAGTGCTAATTCAATATTATATAATATTTGGAGGTGTTTATATGGCCCTAAAACAATTCAAAACAGAGAGCGTTCGCCTGCTTGATTTGATGATCAACTCTATTTATACCAATAAGGAAATTTTTCTGCGAGAGCTCATCAGCAACGCCAGCGACGCCATTGATAATCTGTACTTTTTATCTTTGACAGACGAAAATGTTGCCACCGGCAAAAAGGCTTTTCGCATTGCAATTGAGGTGGACAAGGCCGCAGGCACCTTAACCGTTAGTGACAACGGCATTGGCATGAACAAAGAGGAACTTGAAGAGAACCTTGGCACCATTGCAAAGAGCGGCAGCCTGGACTTTAAATTGGCTAACCAAAGTGAAGAACTTGACATTATCGGCCAGTTTGGCGTTGGGTTTTATGCCTCTTTTATGGTGGCAGACAAAGTTACAGTTAAAAGCCGTGCCTACGGCGAAGATACCGCCTACCAATGGGAGAGTGCCGGCGGTGAGGGCTACAGCGTAACCCCTTGCGAAAAGGCGGATGTTGGCACAACAATTACCCTGCACATAAAGCCGGACACCGAAACCGAGCGCTACAGCGAATTTTTAGAGACGTTTCGCCTTTCTTCCATTGTTAAAAAATATTCAGATTATATACGCTACCCCATTGAAATGGACGTTGAAAAAACAAGAAGAAAACCCGGCGACGAAAACGAAGTTGAAACCTACACCGAAACCGAGACCTTAAACAGCATGATACCCCTTTGGAAACGCGATAAAAAGGATGTTAAAAAAGAGGAGTACACTGCGTTTTTCCATAATAAATTCGGTGGTTTCGGTCTGCCTGCCCGTGTTATTACATCTAAAACAGAGGGCACTGCAAGCTACCACGCACTGCTGTACATTCCAACAGAGGCCCCGTACAACTATTATACCAACGACTATAAAAAAGGCCTGCAGCTTTATGCCAGCGGTGTGCTTATTATGGAAAACTGCCCTGACCTGCTGCCGGACTATTTCGCATTTGTTAAAGGCCTTGTTGACAGCCAGGACCTGTCGCTTAATATTAGCCGTGAAATGCTGCAGCAGGACAGCCAGTTGCAGCTTATTAAAAATGCCCTTGAGAAAAAAATTAAAAGCGAACTGCTTAACCTTTTGGAAACAGAGCGTGAAGTGTATGAAAACTTTTATGAAAACTTTGGCGCGCAGCTTAAAATGGGGTGCTATATTGACTATGGCATGCACAAACTGCTTTTGCAGGACCTTTTGCTTTTCTACTCTGCAAAGCAGGCAAAGCCCGTAACATTGGCAGAGTATGCCGCCGCCATGCCTGAAGGGCAAAAGTATATTTACTACGCAGCGGGTGAAAGCAATGAGCGCCTTGCAAAACTGCCAAGCGCAGAGCGCGTTCTGGAAAAGGGGTATGATCTTTTATACCTTACAAACAACACCGATGAGTTTGTTTTGCAGATGATATCCGTATTCAAAGAATATGAATTTCGCAATATCAGCAGCGGAGATTTAGGGCTTGAAACCGAGGCCGAAACCGCGAAGCTTGAAACCATGAACAGTGAAAATAAGCCCCTGTTTGACGCTATGGAAAAAGCCTTAAACGGCAAAATTAAAACCGTACGCCTAACACAGCAGCTTAAAAACCACCCTGTTTGCCTGCGCAGCGAAGGGCCGCTTTCCATTGAGATGGAAAAAGTTTTAAACAGTATACCCGGGCAGGAAAAAATGAACGGTGATAAAGCGCTTGAAATAAATGCAGACCACGCCGTGTTCGCAACGCTGCAAAACCTTTTCGCCAAAAACGACAATGAAAAGCTTGCCCTTTACACCAATATTCTCTTCACACCGGCCCTTTTAATTGAGGGCTTGCCGGTGGACGACCCTGTAGCTTTTGCAAGTGCCGTTTGCAGTATTATGGAGGAAGCTGCAAATTAAACGCCGCCTTAAACCATTAAAATGTAAAGGGCGGTTTGCCCTAAAGCGCTTAAAACCCCGGTTGCTGCTGTAACGTGCAGCGCGCCTTTTAACCGCAAAAAATAAGTAAAAAAGCCTTGGGCAATTAACAGCCCAAGGCTTTTTAAAATGTTTTATGTGCTGCCATGCTATTTTTTGCGCTGGGCAAAGTCGCTTTCGCCGCCGTTAAGTATATAACTTCCGCCAACTTTCTTAACATTAACCCTTGCACTGGGCTCCGGCTTGCCGTTTAGGGTTGGCATGCTACCGTTGCTTATAAGCCCATTGCCTTGTAAAAAAGCACGTGTTTCATTAATTATACCACCCGTGCTACCACTGCCCGTATTTATTCCATAAACAGCATCTGTACGTTGCCCACCTTGTGTGTTGTAAGAAAGGCTTATGGTCGGGTTTCTGTTAAATATTACAGCACTTTGTTCAACCGGTTTTCGGTTACCATTTTCGTTTGCAGGTGCGTTTAAGCCGAAATTCTCACTGCCGTAAAAGCTTTGGGCATCCATTTGCCCTTCTTCAAAATTATCTGCAAACAGGTAGTTTGCAAACACACAAAAGTTAACCGCTAAAAGGGCCGCTTGCATAAGCGTTGTGGGCAGATGGTGTATGTTGTCTGTGTACATAAAAACAAAGGTGGATATTGCAAAAATAATGCGCACCAGTGAGTATACTACAATTACCGGCCGGGCCGCCCTATTCTTGTAAAAATTCAACAGCAACGCAGTAAAACCCAAAAATATAAGTGCCACCGTTACTGTAATTTCCAAAATATCATACACAATAT
>JAVBRS010000141.1:0-6289 GCA_031547715.1 Oscillospiraceae bacterium | reverse complement strand
AACCGCGCAAGAAACAAGAAAAAAAGGGATGAATATTAGAAATAAGTGTATTTTATTACAATAAAGTTTCAAAACGGCACCAAATGGTGCCGTTTTGTTTTTTTATGGTAAAATATATGTAAAGGTTGCATAGCATTGTAGTGGTGCACATGGCGGGCAAGCATACAACTGGTGTATGCTAAATGCCGTGGCGTGCAGCCAAAAAACAGGGGCTACCCCTTAAAAAGGAGTTACCAATGAAGAAAATTTTTGCATTTATGCTGGCTATGGCCTTGGCAGCAAGCATGCTTGCCGCTTGTGGCGGCAGTTCATCCAGCACAGCGCAAACCTATGTAGACGGCACCTACCGTGCAGAGTCCTATGATTTCAGCCGTGGCTACAAAGAGTTTATGGAAGTTACATTTGCAGGTGATGTTATCACCGATGTTGTATTTGATGCCATGAACGAAACAGACCCGACCTTGTTTAAGTCAATGCTCACAATTGAAGAGTACCCGATGTTTGACGCCGAGGGGAATGACTTTAACCCGGCAGTTTGGTACCCAACCCTTGAAGAGAGCATTTTGGCCGCAAAAACAGCTGAAGACATTGAGCTGATTGCCGGCGCAACCCACACAGCAGAGAATGCCCGCATTATGTTTGCTGCTATTCTTGAGGCTGCTAAAACCGGCGCAACAGATATAATTGTTGTTGGCGCACCGGTTTACATTGACGGCACATACCGTGTAGAGCAGGCTGCTTTTAGCCACGGCTACAAAGAGTTTATGGAAGTTACCTATGCCGGCGGCGTTGTGACAAACGTTGTTTACGATGCAGTTAGCGAAACAGACCCCACCGTTTTCAAATCTCAGCTTACCATTGAAGAATATGCAATGTTTGACGCCGAAGGCAACGATTTCCACCCGGCGGTTTGGTACCCAACACTTATTGCCAACATTATGGCAGCGGAAAAACCTGCAGACATTGAGATAATTGCTGCTGCAACCCACACCTCTGAAAATGCCCGCATATTCCTGGCACTTATTCAAGAGGCTGCCGTTGCAGGCAACACAGAAGTTATTCTGTATGAAGAGCCGGTTGTTGAAACTTCAGACGATACCGCTACTTCCGGCGATACATCCACTGCCGGTGAGAGCGTGCCGGCGACCACAAGCTCAGGCAACCCTGATGTTTCTGCATAAGCGAAATAAATTAAAAGGCCCCGGTGCAAAGCACCGGGGCCTTTTTTAATGCAAATAAGCTGTACTGCAAAAGTGTTAACGCAAGCGTTTCAAAAGGCGGTGGCGGCTTTTGTTATACACTGTAAAACAACGTTTTAGGGCTAGGTCGTACACCCAAAAAGTTATATTTGCCAGCAAAAGCAACCCTGAAAGAAAAAGCGGTGTTATGTCGTAGAATTCATTCACAACCCCGGGCATTTGCAAAACATAAAATAAAGTACAGTACACCGCAAGTAATAAAGTATTGAAAATTATGCTTTTAAGCAGAAAACGTAAAGGTGTAGGCTTAATACGGTTAAGTGCTGCTTGCACCAAAGGGTAAAACCCCAAAAGCCCTATAAAAATGAAGGCCATTTCTTTTTCAGGCACCAAGAGAAGGCTTAAAATACCTACAGTTGCATACAAAAGCCATGCGGCGCTGCGGCCGGCCTCAATGCCAACAACGGCAACGTCAAAACCGCAAATGGCTGGGGCAGTGTACAAAAGTGCCGGGATTAAGCTGCCCATAAGCATTAAAACAAGGCAAAGCGCACCCATTATACCGGCTAAAGATATTTGAAATGTTGATAGTTTCTGCGTTTTATTTTGCATGTGCACCTCAAAAAACAGCAATAAATGCGTATGGCAAAATTACCTGCATTTATTATACTGTTTTAAGCGGCATAACACAAATTGCATATACATTAATAAAACTAAACCTGCCTGCCTTCATCTGCTTTAATATGCTGCACAGGTTGGTCCATATTGTTCACAGTATCAAAACGGTAACCCTGGGCCAACAGCGCTTCAATAATCTCCGGCATGGCCTCTAGTGTGGTGCGGGTACGTGCTGTGTCGTGCAGCAACACAACTGCCTGGCGCCGGCCATTGCAGCCTTTTATAACATTGTGGGCCACAGTACCTGCAGAGCACCGTGTGCCGTTGGCATCGCCGCCTGAAACATTCCAATCAACATAGGTAAGGCCGCGGGCCATTGCTTCTTGTATCAGCAATTGCATAATGCGCTGCCCGCCGTACCGCCGCCCAATTGAGTTGGATGACCCGCCGGGGAAGCGGAAAACCTTTGGGCGCACACCGCAGGCATCGTAAATTATTTGGGCCTCAAGTTCAAGGTCCGCAAAAAAGCTCGCTTCATCTTTATAAATTGTTTTGTACCGGTGGCTGTGGCTGTGCAGGGCAACACAGTGCCCTTCTTCCACCATGCGTTTTAAAAGGTGGTGGTAATTTTCAGTTAGGTTGGTAACAACAAAAAAAGTAGCGTGTACGTTATAGCTTTTTAAAACATCCAACAGTTCTTCGGTTATTTTACTGGGGCCGTCGTCAAATGTCAGGTATACCACCAGGTCCTCACCCGGCGTGGCTGAAGCCTCCGGTATGGTGGCCTGTGTAAACGCTGTGCTTTCGCATACTTTGGGGGTGCGCAGTGTGCGTACCTGCATAAAAGCAATGCAGGCAAACAGGCAAAAGCAAGCAAAAGCCCACATGCCTATTCGTTTAATACGTAAAGAATAATACATAATAACCCCCTTTTACAGTTAATAACAATATGTGTAAAAAGGGGTTTTTATACAAAATGGCATATGTATTTAACGCACACGGCCAGGGTAATTGGCGTTGACATATTAATTTAGTGGGGCTTAGGCAGCAATATTGGCAATGTGCTTTATATTTGCGGGGCTGCATTTATTTTAAGCCGCTTTAACAATGGTAATGCAACTGCCAAAAGCAATTAACCAAGCCATTGCGCATTTTTGAATTTGAAACGTGAAAACGTACAGTGCTAAACACCTTAACCTGAAGTTATTATATTACAATTTGACAAAAATTAACCTTTTCCTGAAAGTGGTACAAGTGATGCCAAAACCGATAATATAAAAAATACAATGCCAAGCACCAGGGCAATGGCGCTTGTGCCGCCTTTTGCTTTTAAATGTGCTTTTTGCGCAGCTTGGTCACCCGGGTACAAAGTGGCCGCGTCTTTTGCACATTTAAAAGCCTAATTTTATAATAAGCATCTACATAAAAAGCGGTAGTTATGAAGAAAAACAGTGAATTATAACCTGGCAAAAAGTATTCCAACACAGTAAGTAACAAATATTTTGCAATAAAGTACACAATACCTTCAAGCCACATTTTACGGTAGAAAAACCAGAAAAAGTCTAAAGCCAAATACCCAAAGTTAAAATGTGCGCCGGCCTTACTCCACTTTTTCTGGTATGCTTTTGCATTTTTGCCGGTAAAAAGGGCAACATCCTCTTCGCTAAAGGCATGGGGCAGCTCGTAAGGGGTGCCGTTCGGTAACGGCAGGCAGGTTGCTGTAATAAAGCCGGGCGGCACCAGCTGTGTTGCAACGCCGGCGGCAGCCTGCGGGGTGGGGGCTGCGGGTGCATCACTCAGCACGGTGCCGGCTGCGGCACCTGCTGTATCACCGCCGGGTGTTTGCAGGTTTGCGCCGTTTGCTTCGGGCATAGGCGCAGCGGGGTGTGGCACAAAAGGTTCATTGCCGGTTTCAGTTTCGTTGCACATAAGCAGCACCATTAAAATATTTTAAAATTACAAAAAACACATCATATAAACTTTAATTAAGCAAGTTTATGTGCGTTTAATTATTAAATAAATACAGGAATATAAAGCATATATCGCAGGCTTTTCAAATAGCTTATATTTTGCTTAAAAAACAAAAAGTGCTTATGCACTGCAGCTAGGTATTAAAACGTATTTTTTACGGTGAAACACAGCCGCTATACTTTAAAATATAGTTTTAAAAGTGTATATAAATACAAAAAAGCTACAGCCGGTGGCTGTAGCTTTTTATTTAATATTTGCGCAGCAAAAGCGGCGGGTGCGTACAGTTGTGCGGTGTTAAACAAGCGCAAAAGCTGTTTGCAGGTATGCCGTGAAGGCATAAATTTTAAAATGCTTAGTCTGCTACAAAGGGTAACAGGGCAACGTGCCTTGCACGCTTAATAGCGGTGGTAAGCTGCCGCTGGTGAAAAGCGCATGTGCCGGTTACACGGCGGGGGATAATCTTGCCGCGCTCGCTGGTGTATTTGCGCAGTTTGCCAATGTCCTTATAGTCTATAGCTTTGGCTTTTTCAACACAGAAACTGCAAACCTTTTTGCGGCTGCGCCCACCTTGGCGCCCACCGCGGCTGTCTCTATCGTTTCTATCTCTATCCACAGTTTTTTCTCCTTATCAAAATTAGAAAGGCAAATCCTCGTTATCGTCAATCACGGCAAAGTCGTTGACATCGCCGGCGGAATATGCAAGAGGCTCAGGCTGAGAAAAGCCGTCTCTATCGCCGGAATACCCGCCGTCACTATTTGACTTAGCGCCTGCAAAGTGTAAATTATCTGCTACAATTTCAAAGGCCTTGCGGTTCTTGCCCTCTTTATCTTGGTAGGTACGGGTTTGAATAGAACCGTTTACCGCTATAAGCTGGCCCTTTTTAAAATACCTGCAAACAAACTCTGCGCTGGCGCGCCAGGCCACAACATCTATAAAATCTGCCTGGCGTTGCTCGCCTTGTTTTGCAAAAGAACGTTCAACAGCAACGGTGAAGGTGGTAACGGGTGTCCCTTGCGGGGTTTGGCGCAGTTCAGGGTCTGCCGTCAGGCGGCCCATAATTGCTACTACGTTTAACATTTTGCCCCTCCTTACTGCTCTTTTGCAATTACCAGGTAGCGAAGAACGCCATCTGTAATGCCGTAAACGCGGTTCAGCTCTGCGGGTATGCTCGGTTCAGCTTCAAAGTCAACCAGAACATAATAACCGTCAGGCTCTTTGTTAATGGGGTAGGCCATGCGGCGTTTGCCCCACTCATCAATCTTCGCAACATTACCGCCGGCAGCAATAATATCTGTGAATTTTGTGATGGTTGCCTTCATTGTTTCTTCATCAAGGGTTGTGCTGAGAACCATAATTGTTTCGTATTTTGCCATTTTGTGCACCTCCTTTTGGACAAATGGCCCCCTGTTACAGGGGCAAGGATAGCTGCGGTACAAATAATATGTGGGGGCAAGCCCCAATGCAGCACTTTATTATATAATAAGCGGCCGCCCTTGTCAACTGGGCGGCCGCAGCGGTTATATGCAGTTTAAGGGGGGCAAAAATTAAAACGGGCAAAACCTGTGCCTATCAGTGAAAAATATTGAGAGGGGGCGTGTTTTGCCCGGCGTACTTTGTTGCAACTTTGGGTTCTAAGGTGAAACAAACTGCTTGCTACCCGGCTTGCCGTGTTTTTATTGCGGGTCTACATTTTTGAAAATACTTTTAATTTCCATGTTATCTGTATATAAAAATTCTAATTGTAAAACCATATCAACAAGCTTTGAGCCTGATGTCATGGCATACTCCATTGTGAAGCCACTATTATCCTTATACTCGTAAACGTCTAACTGGGAGTATTCATAATTGGGCTTGAAAGAACAGGGTACTCCATATTCATCTATCGTATCAAAACCGTTAAGTTCTAATGTTCCCTGTATAAACTCCGCTAAAAAAGCTTCCGGCCTTTCTATTTCAGATTCAGATACAACAGAAAGAATATCTGCAAATCTCTTTTCATGGAATGCGTGCAGAACGCTTTTTAGGGTTTTTATTGCTTCTTCTTTCACTGATTCCGTCATATCTAACGTCCCCAAGTTTTGATTTATATTTAGCCCGGCTTATCCGCCCCAAATGAGCCTCGCTCACTGGTTATGGCGTGAAAGCCGGGCCTCGTTGTGGCAGCATAAACACATAATTTTCACAGCCAACTTCAACTTGCCACCTTTAAACTGTGTGGCGAATACAAAAATTAGAATGTAAAGATTAGTTTTAAAAATTAAAATCCCGCTCTAAATTACTTAAGAAGCGGCTGCGGCGTATGGTGCATAAACAACGCTAAAGGCTTTTTGCTTTTTCTTTAAGGTAACGGGCAAATTCCGGCCCAATTTCGGGGTGGGTAAGGGCGGTTTCAATTGCGGCTTGCATAATGCCCAGCTTGTTGCCCATATCGTATCTTGTCCCGGTAAAATCTACCCCAACCATACCGCCGGTTTGTGCAATGCAGGCCATGGCGTCGGTA
>JAVBRS010000113.1:0-4374 GCA_031547715.1 Oscillospiraceae bacterium | reverse complement strand
TAAGGGCTGATGTTCCGAACGGTGCAACGTTTTTCACAAGCGCCGGGTCAAGCGTTCGAATGAATTCTTTAGTGGTTTCATCAAGCCCAAAGGCGTATACTGAGCCGCCTAAAAACAGCAAATCAACAGGCTCAGAAATAGATGCTGAACAATCTTTCACTTCTGCCCCGGCAGCATTTGCAATAGCCTTTGCTACTTTTTTTAGTGTTGCCGCCACGGCTGTAATACCTAACTGCTATATTCATTTTACAACCTCACGCTCATTATTATATTTTGCCATATAGTTTCTTTTTGCACTTGTATAGCCCATTAGAACTATAAAAACGTAGGCACAGGTTTTCGGTATCATTAGCATTCCAAGCAGGGGTATTGTATCTGCCCCAAGTACAACCGGAATGTAAAAGGCAAAACTTAAAGCAACCGCAAGCCACATGAAGCGGAAGTCTTTATCTTTGTTTTTCTTCGCTTCGGTAAAATACAGGCAGATAATTATAATTCCCAGCGCCGCAAACGGCAAATTGCGGTAAATGCCCCACGCCAAAGGTGCATCCGCCTCCATCCACCTGTTTTGGGGGAAGAGGCACAGCACAATGCGCGCCGCCGCCAATGCATAAATGCTTATTGTCAGTACCTTTGTCTTTTCTTTTTTGTACCTTACCTGCCAAACGTGGTAAAGCAACACATAAAACACCGTCATGGTAATTGATGTAACCAGTTTCCCAAAGCCAAGAATGGCGATGTGGTTGGCTGTGCCGTCTGTCAATAGCGCATACATCCTCGGCACAAGGTGGAAAGCATCCCCAAAGCCCAGTACAAGTGCCATTATGCCAAAAAGCTTAAACTGCCGCCGGCCATTTGCCATGCGCAGTATCAATACGCCAAGTGTAACAACACCTGTGAGATAGGCAATATCAAAAACCGTTTCCATTATAGCTTGCATGCAAAACCACCTTTCTTAAGTCATTCATCAATATCAATCATTCATATTGCCAAGAAGTTTATATAACAGCCCATACAACATCTTTGCTTCATCCACATTCAAGTTAATACAGCCCTGCATCTGCATTGGCACACTCAAGGCTTGTTCCCTAAGGGTTTCACCCTTAGGTGTTATATTTACAATTAAATTGCGTTCATCTTCTTTTGAACGTTGCCTTGTGACAAGCCCTTGCTGTTCAAGCTTTTTTAACAACGGTGTAAGCGTACCTGAATCAAGGTAAAGGTATTCCCCAAGTTGTTTTACCCCCACGGTTTTCTTTTCCCACAGTACCATCATTGTAATGTACTGCGTGTAGGTAAGGCCAATTTTACTGAGAAAAGGCGTATAAAGTTTAACAACACTGCGTGAAGCCGCATACAGCGGGAAGCAAAGTTGGTTTTCCAGTTTTAAATGGTCCATATTATTACCTCTCCAGCTTTTATATAACTATTGTACCACTATAAAAAAATAAATCAAGCGCAATTAAGTTGTATAAAATTTATTTGTAAGAATAATATACAATATAAAAAATGTGGAACATTTTTAGAACATAGATTATCATTATATTGGTTATTAGCTATAAAGGTTATGCGTTAGGTTATGCGTAAATTGTAATATGCATTTTATTACAGTATACTAACATTTAATTGCAAACACGTTATTGAGGATAAATGTAAAAGCTATTTGTAATTCATGCAAGGTGAAGGTGCATAATGGATAAAGAATTATTAGAGGTAATAAACCTTAGCGGCCTATTCAGCGGCCTTAGTGAAGAACACATTAGCAGCCTGCTTATTGGAAAAGCAATGAATGTTGCCGAATATAAAAGAAATGATATTTTATTTTGGACAGATGAACCCATAGAAAAACTGTATGTTTTAATAGCTGGCAACATTGCGCTTGCCCGAGATACCCAGAGCGGCAAACGCAGTTTAAGCAAAAGCATTACCCAAAAAGGCGATATAACAGGTGAAGTTCGGCTTTTCTCTGAAAAGAAACTGCTGTGGGAATATGCTGTTGCCATTGAAGACACCACCGTTTTAGAAATTGGCGGCGCCATTTTTACCGACCCTTGCGCCACAAGCGCAGATATACAACTTGTGCTGTTGCGTAATATTATTGCAAATGTTGTTGATAAAATTGATAAACTTGGCCAAAAAGTTTCCCTGCTCTCCACGCCGTCTGTGCGCGGGCGCATTGTTTTTTATCTGTTTCATTTGCAAGGCGAAAACCAACGCATATTCCTCACACAAACACGTGAAGAAATGGCAGATTACCTTGGAATTGCAAGGCCTTCCCTCTCACGTGAGCTTGGCCGTATGCAGAGCGACGGCATTATAGAAATATTTGGGCATGAAGTTAAAATTTTAAACCAGCACGCGTTTGATGCACTGCTTGAGTAAATTTAAAAAATGTAACTGTGGTTACATAAACACAAAACTCCTTTTGGTAAACTGTAAACAGCTTAACTTCTGCTTTGTTTACAAAAACCGAAAGGAGTTTTTTGTATGAAAATTATTGCAATAGAAGACCACTATATGTCACACACAGTGAACAGCAAATACATGGAGGTGATGTTACCACTTGTCAGCCCCGCTGAGCGTGCACGGCTGGAGGGCCTTCAAAGTTTCCTTATAAACAGCCTCATAGGTGACATGGGTGAAAAGCGGCTTGCCGTTATGGACGCCCAAGGGGTTGATATGCAGGTGCTTTCCTATGGCAATAACAGCCCGCAAGATTTACCCGCAAATGAAGCTGTACCCCTTTGCCGCCAGGCGAACAATGAACTTGCTGCCGCCATTAAAAAGCACCCCACCCGCTTTGCCGGCTATGCTGCTTTGCCGGTAAGTGACCCCCAGGCCGCCGCACAAGAACTTGCCCGCACAGTTAATGAGCTTGGGTTTGTGGGCGCCAGCTTAAACGGCAATTATGGCGGCCGCTTTTTTGATGAACCGGAGTTTTTCCCTGTTTTCAAAAAAGCCGCAGAACTGGATGTACCTGTTTACCTGCACCCCGGCTTCCCCAATGAAGCGGTGGCTGACTATTACTACAAAGGTGAAAACATTCCTGCCGTCGTCTCCGGTATTTTCGGCTCATTCGGTTATGGCTGGCATGTAGATGTCGGTATTCACATGATGCGCCTGATATTTTCAGGCATCTTCAATAAGCTGCCCAACCTAAAGCTTATTACCGGCCACTGGGGCGAACTTGTGCCCTATTATTTCGCCCGCATTGATGAAATGATTCCTGAAGCAGCCACCGGCCTTGGCAGGCCTTTCTCTGAAATTTATAAGGAGCACGTTTACATTACCCCAAGCGGAATTGTTTCAAAAGGGCCGGCAATGCTGGCTATTTCCGAAATGGGGGCAGACCATGTTCTTTGGGCCCACGACTTCCCATATGTGAAACGCCGCGACATAAAAGACTTTTTACTTGGCCTGCCCATTAGCCGGGAAGAGAAGGAAAAAATTGCATTCAAAAATGCCGAGAAACTGTTGAAGTTATGAAGAGCCTAGCTGGTTAAAAAGGAAATTTATTGTTTATTACACCCGGCCGTTTAGGTGCAAAACGCTTCACTGGCTATTGTTACAACCAATAATTTTTCAAGGCCTGTTTTTCAAAACACCAAAGCACTTATTAAAGCACAACATGGCCGCGCCATTTTGATATTGCATTTTTGTCAACATTTCATTGGCGTACAATGTTAACCACTCTAGAAACTTTCCGAAAGTTCTATATGAAAAGGAGATAATTATGACTGAGAAAACCGCAAACGCCATTGCTGAAATTACGCAGCTTCTCGCACTAGAGCGCCAAAGCCGTTTGCGCCACATGGTAGGCGCAATGCGCGAATGCTTTCACCCTGACGCCACCGTTACCACCAGCTGGACCAACACCAGTGTTGAAAACTACCTTGCAGGGGCGGCAAACACTGCCATGGACGGCAGCGAGCTAAATGTAAACCGCCTGGGAACGCCAATTGTACACCTGAACAAAAACCGTGCTGTGGTGGAAGTTCCATCCACCACCATGCGCTGGTTGCCTGTAAACGGCGAAACCGCCATTTTGGAATCCTTCATGCGGCTTTTATACCGTGTAGAATGCAGAGAAGGCGTTTGGAAAATTTTGAATTTAACGTCAGTAAATGAAGGTGACACCTTGCAACCGGCCATTTACGGCACAAATTTGCATGTCAACCCGGAAGATGTGGCAAAGCTGCGTATTTCCTATCGCTATTTAGCCTACACCCGCATTCAGGAGGGCGAGAATATAAGCCAAGACCTTTTGGGGGTAGACCGCCCCGAAACCATTGAAAAACTTTACGCCGAGGCCTATGCCTGGCGCGATGAAGAATAGTTACCCGCACATGTTTATATAAAAACAAGCAGCACTAC
>JAVBRS010000070.1:0-5399 GCA_031547715.1 Oscillospiraceae bacterium | reverse complement strand
AAAGAGGCCCCGGCAAAGAAAGCCCCTGCAAAAAAAGCTAAAGCTGAATAATAATACAGCCCGTGCGCAAAACCCTTGCGTGCGGGCTTTGCATTGTATTATAATACCTTATATTAAGGTGGGTAAAAAAAGGGGGCGGCAGTGTGGCGGGGCTTATAACCAGCAGAGAGAATGAGAAGGTGAAAAATGCCGTTGCTATTGCTGCATCTGCCGCATTGCGGCGGCAAGAAGGCATGTTTTTTGCAGAGACGGCAAAGCTGGTTTTAGACCTTGCCGCCTTTGGCGCTTTGCCGTTAGCCCTTTTTTACACAGAAGAAGCTTTTTGCGCAAACCCGGGGCTGGCGGCTTTATGCGGCGAGCATTTTCAAATAAGCGGGCCTGTGGCGCAAAAGTTGGCAACACAAAAAACAGCAGCGGGGGTGTACATGCTTGCAAAGCTGCCGGCGCAGCAACCCCTTACAATACAAAAAAACGGCCGCTACCTTGTGCTGGAGAATGTGCAGGACCCTGCCAATGTGGGGGCTATGCTGCGCACGGCGGCCGCCATGGGCTTTAGCGGTGTTTTCACAGCCGGCAGCTGTGCAGACCCATTTTCACAAAAGGCGCTGCGGGGCAGCATGGGTGCCGCCGTAAAGCTGCCTATTTGGGGCGCTGAAAGCGCTGCTGAAACGTGCAATATTTTGAAGAAAAATGGCATTGAAACTGTTGCCGCAGAAATGAACGGCAAAATTGAGCTGCAGGACTACACACCGCAAAACGGTGTTGCGGTACTTGTTGGCAGCGAGGGGCAAGGCCTTTCCGCCGGTGCACTTTCCGCGGTGGATGTAAAGGTGCGCATTCCCATGGCGGCACACACTGAATCTTTAAATGCGGCGGTGGCAGCGGCTATTTTTATGTGGCAACTGCGCAGTTTATAAGGGGGCAGCATGGAAAAAGACAGCACGTTGCTATATTGGCTGTGGCTTGCCGAGGTGCTTGGCCCTGCAAACCAAAACCTGCGCAAAGTATTGGAATTTGGCACCATTGAAGAAATTTATACCAACCGCATAGCCGCCTACAGTGCGGGCGTTTTTACCGAAAAACAGTTTGCTGCGGCCACGGCATACGGGCTTGATGATGCGGCCCGCCGCCTGGCTGAATGTGAAAAGGCCGGTATCGAAGTGGTGCACTGTGCAGCATACGGTTACCCGCCGGAACTGTGGCACCTGGCGGCACCGCCGGTGGTGTTATACGTTAAAGGCAGTACACATGTTTTGCGCAGCGGGCACAAGGTGGCAATGGTTGGCAGCCGGCGCCCAAGTGCATACGGCGCAGAGGCCGCAAAGCTTATTGGCGAGGGCCTTGCAAAAGCAGGTGTAACAATTGTAAGCGGGCTTGCCGCAGGCCTTGACAGTGAGGGCCATAAGGCCGCCATTAGGCAAGGGGCGCCCACAATTGGGGTGGTGGCAGGCGGGGCAGATACAGTTTACCCTGCCGCCAGCAGAGAGTTGTACCGAATGGTGGAGAAATACGGCGCCATTGTGAGCGAGTACCCGCCGAGTGAAAAACCTTTTGCAGCGGCATTTTTGCAACGCAACCGTATTATTGCGGCTTTGTGCAGTGCGGTGGTAGTGTTGGAGGCCAGAAGCCGCAGCGGTACAATATCCACTGCAAACCACGCCCTTGATATAGGGCGGCAGGTGTTCAGCGTACCGGGCAGTATTTTTTCACCTCTCAGTGCAGGTACCAACGCCCTACTTAAAGAAGGTGCAGCGCCTGCCACCTGCCCTGAAGATATTTTGGCATTTTTGGGGTTGGCGGTGCCGGTTACAGAGGAGCAGCAGGCACAGCAAGTGTTGCAGCTTAGCCCCGCCGCCGCCGAAATGAAAAACCGGCTTACCACTACGCCCAAAAGCCTTGCGCTTTTATGCGAAGAAACAAAATTCGCCCCGGGTGCCGCATTAGCTGCCCTGAGCGAGCTTGAAATGCTGGGGGAAGCACGGCGTTTGCCGGGGCAGGTGTATACTTTAGCAGTTTAAAGTAAAACTTAAAATGCAAAGTTTATATATTAAGCCATTTAACAGGCATAAATTTTCACCTGTCCGCCTGCCTTATGGCAAATCGGTTGCGGGTGTGGCAGGGGCTGTTGCAAAACTGGCGGTACAAGGTGTTTTATAAAATGACCGCTTTATTTTCACTGAAGGCACGGCATATCAATTAAACACCTTTCATTAGGCGTATACCCGTTTTTTTACACTGCCTGCTATACAGCCAAACGGCTTAGGGGCAAAAAAAGCGCCGCATGCCAAAGTGGTGGCATAAAACATTTGGTTAGATGCTAAGCTGTGTTTTTTAAACATATTTAGCGCTGCAAAAAAATGTATTGCATATAAGTGCCAGCTTTTTACAAGGGTTTTAGGTAAAATGTAAACAAATTTAAACCGGTAAAATTTATATGCATTGCCACCGGCTTATATATGCATTGCCGCTGGCGTAAAGGTTAGCTTCCTGCACAGTGGCAAAATACAGCTGCCTTTCAAAAAAATGGGGGTTAGCACAATTTTAGCAGGCAGCCCTGTATAATTACAATACAAGCGCAAAACGCTGCGTTTACGCAGTCGCAATATTCTATTCTGCAAGGGCTTTAAAGCCAACCGGAAAGGGGAACTACTTGTCAAACCTAGTTATCGTTGAATCTCCTGCAAAGGCCAAAACAATACAAAAATATTTGGGGCCGGGGTACACTGTTCTCGCCTCTATGGGCCATATACGCGACCTGCCGGCTTCACAGCTGGGCATTGATGTCAAAAACGGGTACCGGCCACAGTATATCAGCATTGCGGGCAAAGAAAAACTTATTAAAAGCCTTAAGGCCGCGGCAAAAGAGGCTGATGGTGTTTACCTTGCCACCGACCCTGACCGTGAGGGGGAGGCTATCTCTTGGCACCTTGCGCACCTTTTGGGCCTGAACACAGAGGATGCAAACAGAGTTACCTTTGACGAGATAACAAAAAAAGGTATATCAGAGGGTATGGCAGCCCCGAGAACAATAGATAAAGACTTGTTTGACGCCCAGCAAGGGCGCCGTATTCTTGACAGGTTGGTGGGGTACAAACTTTCCCCATTTCTGTGGAAAACGGTGCAGCGTGGCCTTTCCGCCGGGCGTGTGCAAAGTGTTGCACTGCGCCTGATAGTAGACAGGGAGAAGGCCATAGATAACTTTACCCCGGAAGAATACTGGAATATTGAGGCGACCCTTTCAAGCGGAGGGGGTGCGGCAAAACGCTTTACTGCGCAGCTGCACGGCACTGCCGCAGGTAAAAAAATTCGCGTTGCGAACGGCGAAGAAGCGGCGCAGATAGAAGCAGAGCTTACCGGCCAGGCTTATACGGTGCAAAAGGTTACAAAAGCAAAGCGCCAACGCCAACCGGCGCCGCCTTTCACAACATCCACCCTGCAGCAAGAGGCCAGCCGCCGCCTGGGCTTTACCGCAACACGCACCATGCGTGCCGCCCAAACTTTATATGAGGGTGTAGACATTGCCGGGCACGGCACCACCGGCCTTATTACTTATATGAGAACCGACTCTTTGCGAATATCAACAGAGGCGGTAGGCGAAGCCAAGAGCTATATTGGAGATGCGTTTGGCGCTAAATACCAGTGCCAAACGCCGCGGGTTTACGCAAAAAAAGCAGGCGCCCAAGATGCCCATGAGGCCGTGCGCCCCACCAGTGTTTTCATAACCCCCGGTGAGGTTGAAAAGTCAATATCCGGCGACACAGCAAAACTTTACCGCCTTATATGGAACCGTTTTGTTGCCAGCCAAATGGCCAGCGCGGAGCTGGAGACGGTTAACGCAGACATTGTGGCAGGTGAATACCTGTTTAAGGCCAGCGGCTTTACCATGCTGTTTGACGGTTTCACCGCCCTGTATGAAGAGGCCACCGATGACGAGAAGACAAAAAAAGAGACAGCCCTGCCGCCTTTAACGGCGGGGGCAGAACTTAAACTGCACAAACTTGAAAAAGAGCAGAAGTTTACCCAGCCGCCACCCCGCTACACAGAGGCAACCCTTATAAAAGAGATGGAGGAGAACGGCATAGGCCGCCCTTCCACCTACGCCCCTATAATTACCACCGTTATTGACCGCGGCTACGTTGAGCGGGAAAAGAAAAAGCTTTTCCCCACAGCGCTCGGCGTGGTGATAAACGACCTAATGCAAAAAGAATTTCCTGACATTGTGGATGTAAAATTTTCAGCCAACATGGAGAACAACCTTGACAAGGTTGAAGCCGGCGAGCTGCCTTGGGTAACGGTAATAGATAATTTTTACAAAGGTTTTGATGAGAGCCTGCAGCGTGCGGCAGCCAACATGGAAGGTAAAAAGGTTGCGGTGCCGGCAGAGGAAACAGATGAAGTTTGCGAACTTTGCGGCAGGAAAATGGTGGTTAAAACCGGCCGCTACGGCAAATTTTTGGCCTGCCCCGGCTTCCCTGAGTGCCGAAATACCCGCCAGCTTGTCAAGGCAAGTGCCGGCTGCTGCCCCAAATGCGGCGGGCGCATGCTAATTCGCTATTCTAAAAAGAACCGTATTTATTACAGCTGCGAAAACCAAACATGTAAGTACATGACATGGGATGAACCGCTGGCGGAAGCCTGCCCAACCTGCGGCAAAACACTGTTTAAAAAAACCGGCAAAGGCGCCGCTATTTACTGTGCGGCAGAGGGGTGCAACTACACGCGCCCCTTGAAAGCAGAATGAGGGCCGCGGTTATAGGTGCCGGGCTTGCAGGGTGTGAAGCTGCTTTGTACCTTGCCAAAAATGGCATTGATGTAGATTTATACGAGCAGAAACCGGTAAAATTCAGCCCTGCCCACAAAAGTGCAAACTTTGCGGAACTTGTGTGTTCAAACTCACTTAAGGCCATGCGCCCCGGCTCTGCTGCCGGTATGCTAAAAGTAGAACTGGGTATTATGGAAAGCGCTGTTTTGCAGGCGGCGGCACTTTGCAGGGTGGAGGCCGGCGGTGCCCTGGCGGTGAACAGAGATGACTTTGCAAGAGAGATGACAAGCCGTGTAAAAAGCGCAAAAGGTATAACGCTGCACTGCGGCGAAGTTACTGAAATACCTAAAACAGGTTTTGTGCTGGTGGCCACCGGCCCGCTTACACAGGGGCCGTTGGCTGAAGATATAGCGGCGCTGGCAGGCGGCGAAACATTGAATTTCCATGATGCCGCAGCGCCTATTGTAACAGCGGAAAGCATTGACATGGCAAAGGTTTTTGCGGCAAGCCGTTATGAAAAGGGCGGGGCAGATTACCTGAACTGCCCTTTGAACAAGGATGAATATGAGGTGTTTTATACCGCACTTTTAACGGCACAGCGGGCGGAACTTGAGGCATTTGAACAGGATTTATCAGT
>JAVBRS010000109.1:0-5914 GCA_031547715.1 Oscillospiraceae bacterium | reverse complement strand
ACGGAAACCTGCATCAAATAGGGCTTTACGGCACAGACGAGCGAGTATTACATGAAAATTTATAACCACAGTATGCTTATCATCTGCCTTTATTCACATCTAATCCACTATGATACTCATTATAAAAGCCCATACGTTCTTCATAACCTGATTCTCGCAATGTTTGAGTTAAAACCCATGTGTACCCGAAAGCGTCCTTTACTTCCACAAATTTTTGTCCTAAATGCTCTTGCATTGGTTGAACAGTTGTCATGCCTTTTTCTTTTGCTCTTTCATGAGTAGTTTCCACATCGTCCACGTCAATATGAAGCCAAATGGAATCTATTTCATCTTTTTTGGGTGAATAGCAGTCAAACTCGTGATTTTCGTCAACAAGCCGCAATATGAGATTGCTAATAGTTATATTAGCTTCGTTGGATTTTGGTCTTTCAGGAAATTCAAAAACATCACCAACTTTTCCATTAAAAACATATTCATAAACTTTGCAAGCCTTAACTGCATCGGACACAATCATATTCAATGAATTTTTCATTACGGACTCTCCTTTTTGTAGAAAATATAAATACTGCGCATCTGCATGTTCTCAAATTGTAATTTTATTATATCATATAGCTTTCTTCCCACAAACAAAAACAGGCTGGCAACTTGCCAACCTGCCTTTGTCCTTATGAACATCCAATGGTGCGAGTGACAGGACTTGAACCTGCACGTGTTAACACTAGATCCTAAGTCTAGCGCGTCTGCCAATTCCGCCACACTCGCAAATTTTCACTGCTCTTTCACTGCTCACAGTTATGTTATTTTACCAAAAAAACGGTAATTTTGCAAGTGCTTTTAAAAACTGGCCAATAATTTTATGCATACTTTACTGCTGCTATATATTTTTTATCAACCCCGCTTTTTGCGCTGCCAGCAAAATGCCCGCCTGCGCACTTGCAAAGTTTAAACCGCCCTGCATGTAGGCAGTGTAGGGTGGGCGCATGGGGCCGTCACAGCTAAGCTCTATTGAGGCACCTGTGGTAAATGCCCCCGCCGCCATTACAACGTCATCTTCGTACCCAGGCATTGGGCTTGCCTCCGGTATCGCGAATGAATCTACCGGGCTCGCAGCCTGGATGCCCTTGCACAGCCCCAAAAGCGCCTCGGCGCTGCCGGTTTCCACTGCGGTAACTATGTCGTTGCGCTGTGCGTTAAATGCAGGGCTCACCGCCAGCCCTAAATTATCAAACAGTGCACTGGCGTAAATGGCTGCCTTAACCGCCTCTGCAACCACACCCGGCGCATAATAAAGCCCAAGGTATAAACTTCGCAGCACATCCAGCGTGGCGCCAATTTCACCGCCTACACCGGGTGCGGTAAGGCGGTGCGCACACCTTTCAACCAAATGGGCTTTGCCTGCAATGTACCCGCCTGTGGGGGCAATGCCGCCGCCGGGGTTTTTTATTAAAGAGCCCGCCATTATATCTGCGCCATGTTGCGTGGGCTCGCTTTTTTGCGTAAACTCGCCGTAGCAGTTGTCTACCGCTACAATAATGCCAGGGTTTGCCATTTTAACCGCCGCCGCAATCTCTTCAATCTCCTGCGGTGAAAGGGCGTTTCTGTTGGCGTAGCCCCTGCTGCGCTGAATATAGCAAACATTTGCGGTTTCACAGGCCTTTGCTGCGGCTGCAATATCCACTTTGCCATTAACCATGGGTATTTCATCGTATAAAATGCCAAATTCTTTCAAACTGCCGTTGCCCGCCTGCCCGCCAAGGCCAATAACACTTTGCAATGTGTCGTATGGGCGGCCGGTTACCGCCACCATGCGTTGGCCCGGGCGCAAAAGCCCAAACAACATTACCGCCAACGTATGGGTTCCACTGGAAAACTGGTGGCGGAAAAGTGCAGCCTCTGCCCCAACAAGCATTGCAAAAACCTGCTCAAGCTTGTCTCTTCCACTGTCTCCTGTGCCATAGCCCGTGCTGCCCTGCAGGTGGTTGTAAGCAACACCGCAACCGGTGAATGCAGCCAGCATTTTAAGCTGGTTGTATTCTTTTATTTCATCTGTACGTTCAAAATATTCTTTGCAGCGCAACATTGCAGCGTTGTTTGCCGCAAGCGCCGCTTTGGTGAAAGGAAAAAATTCCTGTAGCATAGTGTGTTCCTTTTTAGGTTTATTTTTGTGTTTTGTTGCAGGTATAGGCCATTGCTTTTGGGCTATTTTTTGCACAGCCACATGCTGCCGGCCACCTGCATGCCACACTGCATGTAAAAGCTGCAAATCTCTTGTGTCGCCACAAGGTATATTTTTGGTGTTACAGCTGCAGCACCTGCTTTTGGTGGTGCTGTGCCATGGGGTGCATGCACACTTTTGCCCCATGCCCCGCTGCAGTTTTCATCACCTTTGCACAGTGCAAAACTTTCTGCCGCGGCAAGGTATTCAAAAACATTTTTCAGCAGCCTTTTGCCAAGCCCCATGCCCTGAAAGGCCGGTGCCACCGCCACCCCCGCCAAATAAAGTGCACCTGTACTTTTTGCGTACACACCTGCCGTTGCCGCAAGCTGCCCGTTTGCATAAAGGCCGAAAAGCTCACTGAAACCGTGGTTGCGCCGGGTTAATGTGTCCGCATAAAAGCCATCCTTTTCGCTGCTTTGTACCAGGCCGGCCTGCAAAAGAATGTCAAATGCTTTCAGTGGGTGCAGGCCTGGTGTAAAACATGGCGCCCTTAAAAAATTTTTGCCGCTTTGTGTATCCTCTTCACTGCGGCTTGTATCTTTGGCACCTGCTGCAGCCAGGCCCTGTGCCACCTGGTGCAAGCATTGCCGTTTTGCAGGTTTTACACCGTTTGCGCCGCCGCCCAATTCGCGGTACAAAACTACCTGGCGTGCAGCTGCAAAACCCTGTAAGGCAAGCGGCGGTTTACATGGTTTAAAGGGGCTGTACGGTGGTTCGTATTCAAGGCTGTCCACCCCCAAAAAATTCAGCATGGCGCAAAGGTCGGTTTCATCTTCCTTTTCCAGTGCGCCGCAAAGCAATGCAACACCGCCAAAAACGGCAAGCGCCGCATTGCCACCAACAATGTAAAACCTGCAAACTGCCGCAAAAGTGCTGTAACAGCGGTACAAAGTGCCCATGCGGGCACTTTGTACCGGGGCTGCACACAGCCTTTGTAAAAACTCTGTCTCTGTTTCTTCGCAAACTTCTCTTATCACAAATTTTGTACCAAATTTTTAAAATGGCGGCCGCGTTCTTCAAAATTACTGTAGGCGTCAAAGCTGGCGCTGGCAGGGCTGAAAAGAACAATATCGCCTTCCTTTGCAATACCGGCTGCAAGTTTAACTGCGTTTTCCACCGTACCTGCATCTTCAATTTGTACCTGGCCTGCAAAACCCGCCTCTGCCTTAAGGGCCGCCTCTATTTTTGCGCCGGTGGCCCCTGCCAAAATTAATGTTTTAACATGCTGTAAAATGTACGGCGCAAGCGGTGTATAGGGTATGCCTTTGTCATAGCCGCCTGCAATTAAAATAACTTTTTGAGGGAATGATAAAAGCCCTGCTATTGTTCTGGTAGGGCTGGTGCCAATTGAATCGTTATACCATAATGCAGGGTGTTTTGTTTCAACCGGCTCAATGCGGTGCTCTACACCTGTAAAGCGCTCTGCCACTGCTGCCATATCAATGTAAGCAACCTGCCCTTCAACTGCCGCCATTGCACAAAGCAGGTTTTCCAGGTTGTGTTCGCCACGCAGCTTCACCTTGGTTTTGTGGGTTATACGCCGGGTATCTTCACCCGTTTTCAGGCACAGCCAACCTTCACCGTCTAAAAAAGCCCCCTCAGGTAATTGGGTAAAGCGGCTAAACCAGCGCAGTTTGCACTTAACATCGCCTTCCATGCTGCGGGTAATATCATTTTCATAGCCCAATACCGTTTTACACGGCGGTTTTTGGTAAAGCAGAATATTGCGCTTTGCGTCTATATATTCCTGCATATCTTTGTGATGGTCAAGGTGGTTTGGGGTTACATTTGTAACCACCGCAACATTTGGGCTTTGCCGCATGGAAATCAATTGGAAGCTGGAAAGCTCCACCACCGCAACATCCTCTTCACTTATGCTGTTTATAACCGGCAGCAGCGCCCTGCCAATATTGCCGCCAAGGTGCACCGTGCGCCCCGCCTCTTTAAGCATTTCGGCAATCAAGGTGGTGGTGGTTGTCTTGCCGTCAGACCCGGTTACCGCATAAATTTCACAGGGGCAAAAACGAAAAAACAGCTCCATTTCGCTGGACACTTCACTGCCGCTTAACAGTGCAGCCTGCAACTCTTTTGTATAATATTCAAAACCGGGGCTGCGCATAATTAAACTTTGGCCGGCAAGGGCGTTTAAATACCCCTCACCCAAAGAAAATTTTACACTAAGCTTCTCGTACTCAGCATATGATGCACCGAGCTGTTCTTTTGTTTTTTTATCGCATAATGTTACACATGCCCCCATTTCAGCAAATCTGCTTATCAGCTCTTTGTTGGTAACACCTGCACCAATAAAGGCAACTGTACGCCCTGCAAGGCCAGCACAAAACTCACTGTAGCTTTCTCTCATTTGCGGTACCGCCTTTCACCCTTTTCTATAGCATTATAGCAAAGCGGGCATTTCTATGCAATTAGCTGTAAATTTTGCGCATATTTTTACGGGCATGCTGCAAAAATACTAATTTTTGGCAAAAATGGTAAATTTAGTGTGAAAATAGATTTTATAATGTATAATGTTCAATACTACTTAACCCAACAGCAACTACCGTTCAAAAAAGGAGAGTTATGCGTAAAACTATATGCCTGTTACTGGCTGTTTGCACATTGTTTGCCTGCATGTTCTCTTCTTGCGGTGGCAGCCGCGAGGAAGCTTTTTTATATTACATTGACGCCAGCCCGAGAAACCTTGACCCACAGCTTGCAAGCACCGCCACAGAAATTTCCGTGGTGACAGCTTTGTATGAGGGGCTTTTCAAGCTGGCTGAAGACGGCACCGTAGTTCCCGCGGCGGCGGAAAGTTATACAATTAGCCCAAGCGGCCTGGTTTACACCATAACTTTAAAAGAAGGCCTGACATTTAACGGGTCTGCAGCCGCAGGTGGGCAGGGCGTAACCGCCGAAGACTTTGTGTTTGCTTTGCAACGTGTGTTTATGCCAAGCACCCACTCCCCTTATTCTGCAAACCTTTTGCACATAGCCGGCGGCAGTGAAGTTTTAGCCGGGGCGGACATAAGCGCTTTAAAGGTGCGCGCTGTCTCAAACTTTGTTTTGGAAATAACGCTTACCCAACGCGATGATGATTTTTTGTATGCTTTAACCTGCCCCGGGGCCATGCCTTGTAATGAAGAATTTTTTGACTCAACTAAAGGTGCTTACGGCCTTTCAACCGGGGCAATTTTAGGCAACGGCAATTACGTGTTAAGCACCTGGGGTGCTGAGAGCGGCGTAACGCTTACGCTGGCTGCAAAACAGGAAGGCAGCGGGCTTATACCCCGCATACGCCTGCCAATTGCAAACACCGAGCAAACTGCTTTTGAGCGCCTTCAAGCAGAGGAGGCGGACGCCGCCATGCTGTTGCCCACCGAAAGCCCCGGCAGCTACCCTGTTAAAGAATTTGCCACTACAACCTGGGTAATTTTGCTCAACCCAAACCGCCAAGGCTTGCAGAATGAAAATGTGCGCTTGGCACTTGCAAGCGTTGCAAACAGCACAGCAGCTGCGTTTGCATTGCCGGCAGGCTTCACCCTAGCCACCGGCCTTGTGCCGCCAACACTAACTTTAAACGGGCGGCAGTATGAAGGTGTTTTACCTTACACTGCAACCGCAGCCGGGGCACAATTCCAAAACGGGCTAAATGAAAGCGGGCTTACAAAGCTGCCAGCGCTGACGGTACTATACCCGGAA
>JAVBRS010000173.1:0-5726 GCA_031547715.1 Oscillospiraceae bacterium | reverse complement strand
AATTTATCGCCCGGGCGCAGGTGTAAATGGTAAGTGTTGCTCAACATCACCTGGCAGTGAATATTCTCTAAATCTTCACTGCTCAGGCCACCTTTTATAGCCCCTGTTGTCGCAACATTCATAAAAGCAGGGGTTTGCACAGTGCCGTGCACCGTTTCAAAGCTGCCGCGGCGTGCGGCACCGTTTGTTTTTAAAAGTTTGTACATTTTTCCCTTTCAAACTGCTTATTTAAAACTTCACTATAAAATGGCCATTGCGTCACCAAAGCTGTAAAACCGGTATTTTTCATCAACTGCTTTGGTGTAGGCGTTCATTGTGGCTTCATACCCTGCAAAGGCGCTAACCAACATTATAAGTGTACTCTCAGGCAGGTGGAAGTTGGTTATAAGGCCGTCAATAACTTTAAAATTATAGCCCGGGTATATAAAAATATCTGTTTCGCCGCTGCATTGTACCACGGCGCCATGTGTTGCTGCCGCAGCTTCAAGGGTGCGGCAGCTGGTTGTGCCAATTGCAATTACACGGTTTTCATTTTTTTTTGCCTTTTTTATTGTGTTTGCCGCCAATTCTGAAACACTATACCACTCTTTGTGCATAACATGGTCTAACACGTTATCTTCCTGCACAGGGCGGAAGGTGCCAAGGCCCACATGCAGTGTAACTTCAGCAAACTCAACGCCTTTTGCCCGTAGCTTTTCTATAAGCTCTGGGGTAAAGTGCAAACCCGCCGTTGGCGCCGCCGCAGAACCGGGCTGTTTTGCATACACAGTTTGGTAACGGTTGCCATCCTTCAACCGCTGGGTAATATAATGCGGCAAAGGCATTTCACCAATTTTATCAAGCACTTCATAAAGCAATGGGGCAGAATGTATAAAACGTACTATGTGGTTACCGCCTTCAATTGTTTCAATAAATTCAGCTTTTAAAAGTCCGTCGCCAAACTCGCACACAGTGCCATTTGGCAAGCGGCGTCCAGGTTTTGCAAGGCATTCCCATACATTCGGGCTGCGCTCGTTCAACAAAAGCAGCTCACAGCGGCCGCCTGTACCCTGTTTTTGCCCATATAACCTTGCCGGTATTACCTTTGAATTATTTATAACCAGCACATCTCCTGTATCAAGAAAATCTACAATATCGTAAAAATGGTGGTGGGTCACCTCCCCTGTTTTAATATCAACCTTCATTAAACGGGAGTGGTCCCGGGGCTCTATCGGGGTTTGTGCAATTAATTCTTTTGGCAGGTCATAAAAAAAATCTTTTCTCTTCATTTTATCCTCAAAACTGCGGTAATAACTCACAGGCTACATTATATTGCATACCCCGGCTTTTTTCAACTAACATACAAACAGTAATTTATATAAGGAGGAAACTATGAAAGAATACCGTGTTGCCATTGTGGGCGCCACCGGCATGGTGGGCCAAACTTTTTTAAAAGTGCTGGAAGAAATGCAGTTGCCTGTGCGAGAATATGTTCTTTTTGCATCTGCAAAAAGTGCAGGTAAAGAGGTGGAATTTTTAAATAAAACGCACATTGTACAAGAGTTGACACAAACCAGCTTTGAAAGCGGCTTTGACTTTGCCCTCTTTTCTGCAGGCGGCGCTACCAGCACAAAATATGCCCCCATTGCTGCGGCTGCGGGCTGCGTTGTTATCGACAACAGTTCAGCTTTCCGCATGCAAAAAAATGTGCCGTTAATTGTGCCGGAAGTTAACGGCACCGCCGCAGGCGGGCACGGCGGCATTATATCAAACCCAAACTGTTCTACTATTCAAGCGGTGGTGGCTTTGGCACCGCTACATAAAGCGTTCAAAATAAAGCGCATTGTCTTTTCCACCTACCAGGCAGTTTCCGGTGCCGGGCAAGCCGGTTGGAATGATTTGCATAATGCAATGGCTGCATACCCTGCGCAAAACAGCCAGCCTTTACAAAAATTTCCGTACCCAATACTAAATAACTGCCTGCCGCACATAGACAGTTTTTTAAATAACGGTTACACAAAAGAAGAGATGAAGATGGTGAACGAAACACGCAAGATACTTGAAGATGAAACAATTGCAATTACCGCAACAACCGTGCGTGTGCCTGTGCTTAATAGCCACAGTGAAAGTATTAACGTTGAATTTGAGCGCCAGTTTGAGCTGGCAGAAGTTTTAGAGATTTTAAAAAGCGCACCCGGCATTACGGTGGTTGATGACATAGAAAATAGCCTGTACCCTTTGGCGGCAAATGCCAGTGGTAGCAACATGGTTTTTGTTGGCCGTTTGCGAAGAGATGATAGCATTGAAAAAGGGCTTAACATGTGGGTTGTTGCCGACAACATAAGAAAAGGCGCCGCAACCAACGCCGTGCAAATTGCAAAATATATGATTGAGAATGAGTTATTATAATAAAACATTTAAAAAATCTTGTTATCTAGCTAAACAACACCTTTAATTTATTGCAATTATAGCAAACCTGCAAAAGCGGTTTAACCTTGCTATTTTAAAACTGCAAACCAATACTTTTATGAAACGGTGATAAAATTGAAAGAACAATTATTTTTTGGTTGTGCAACAGCTATGGTTACCCCATTTGATGAAAACGGTGAAATAAACTATACCGTATATGAACAGCTTATTGAAAAGCAAATTGCCGGTGGTGTTAGTGCTTTGGTAATTAACGGCACAACCGGTGAAGCCCCAACTTTAAGTGATGAAGAAAAGGAAAATGCCCTGCGTTTTGCAGTTGGGGTTGCAGCAAAACGGTTACCAATTATAGCAGGCAGCAGCACCAACAACACGGCGCATGCAATTGCACTTTCAAAAGCTGCCGAGGAGGCGGGTGTAGACGGCCTAATGCTTGTTACACCGTATTACAACAAAGCTACACAAAGCGGGCTTGTTGCACATTTTAACGCCATTGCAAACGGCACAAAACTGCCGGTTATTCTATACAACGTGCCTTCCAGAACAGGCATGGGTATTACACCTGCAACATATGTAGAGCTTGCAAAAACTCAGAATATTGTGGCCGTTAAAGAGGCCTGTGGTGATATTTCATTAATTGCGCAGGTATTGCAGGCTGTAAACGGCAATATGGCAGTATACTCTGGCAATGACGACCAAATTTTGCCTATTTTAGCCCTTGGTGGGTCAGGTATAGTTTCGGTGTTAAGCAACATTACCCCTGGACCTGTTGTAGATATGTGCACACAGTTTGCAAAAGGAAATAACGCTGAAGCTGCCCGTTTACAGCTTGAATATCTGCCGCTTATAAACCAGCTGTTTAGTGAAGTAAACCCAATACCAATAAAAGCAGCACTAAACATGCTGGGTTACAATGTTGGCGGTTGCCGGTTGCCGCTTACAACTGCCACAACCGCCACACAAGAGAAATTGCGTATGTTGTTAAGCGAAGTGCATTTACTTAGATAAAGCTTAATTTACAAGGTGCATGCCATTTTTATAAATAAGTAAACAGCTGCTGTGTACAAAAGCGGCTGTTTTATTTATAATATAAGCAAATTCATTTTGTTTTTATTCATTATTTAAAATACACCGCCACGTAATGCGCCAAGTTCTAACTTTTCAGTTACACAGTAAAATTCAACCGCAGTTTACCATGAGGCATTAAAACAAATTGATAAATTGTTATTATTAAACATTGTTTACAAAGGAATTTACATGAAAAAGAAGTATATTTTTCCGGTGCTGGCGGTTCTGCTTTTTCTTTTTGCCGCATGTACCGCCAACACAGATGTACCGCTTGAAGATGAGGGGCCTGCACCGCCACTTGCGGCCGTTGATACTGTAAGTTTTGCAGCAGTTGGAGATAACTTAATTCACGGGGTAATTTTTATGCAGGCGGCACAGCGCGCCGGCCAAAATGGTTATGATTTTACACCGCTTTATGAAAACGTCTCATCTTTTCTTTCAAGCTATGAACTGCGCTATATAAACCAGGAAACTTTGGTTAACCGTGAAATTGCGCCGGCCCACTACCCTTGCTTTTCCTCCCCGCCTGAGGTGGGAGACGAGCTGCTTACATTGGGTTTTAGGCTTTTTTCACTTTCAAACAATCACACCTACGACCAAGGTGCCCTTGGCATTGCAGCCACGCTGCGGTACTGGGCGGAAAAAGACGGTGTTGCCACCACAGCCGGCTTGTGGAAAGACGGCCTTTTTGAAGATATACCGTTAATGGAGATAAACGGCATAACCTTTGCACTTTTGGCCTACACCGAACACACCAACGGCCTGCCTACCCCATACGCCGCTGAAAAACGCATTATTTACACCTATGAAGAAGCAATTATTGAACAGCAAATACGCCTTGCCGCCACACTGGCAGATGTTGTTATTGTTTGCCCCCATTGGGGTGTGGAAGACAGCCACACCGTCTCTTCAGAGCAGCGTATTTTAGCGCAAAAAATGGTTGATTGGGGCGCCGGGCTAGTCCTCGGTTCTCACCCTCATGTTTTGCAGGAAATTGAAATATTAGAAAATAATGAAACAGGACGTAAAGTACCTGTAATATATTCTTTAGGCAACTTTGTCTCCGCACAAAGCTTGCCAAAGCAGTTGGTTGGCGGTATTTTTACCATGAACTTCGTAAAAACAGGTGGCATTACCACAGCAGAAGACCTGCAGTTTTACCCTACTGTTACCCATTACGGCAGCGGGTATAGCAATGTAACCGTTTATTTACTTGAGGACTACACAAAAGAGCTTGCCAATGCCCACGGTGTTCGAAGTGCTTACCCCGGCTTCGGGCTGGAGTTTATATTGCAAACCGTGCAGGCAAACATAGCCGGTGAATACTTAACTGCGTTTTTAAAGCAGCCTTAATAAATTTTGTTATTAATATAAAAAATAAGCCTGTGGCAAAACGCCACAGGCTTATTTTTGCTTATATTTACCCGTTACATTACTAATAAAAAAGGCACTTTGCTTTTTTAAAGAAAATGTTACGGCACAGCTAAATTACATAACTTTTTACAAAAGTTATTATTAATTCTAAAAAGGCTTAAATTGTTTACGTTAACCCAGCACAATTTTGTGGTACACTTTTTTGCCTTTGCGCAAAACCACCCCGGCGGCAAGTTGCGCTTCCGGCACAGTATCTTGCGGCGTTGTCACCTTTTCACCATTCAAGAAAATACCACCTTGTTCAACCAGGCGGCGCCCGTCACCTTTTGAGGCCGCCAGCCCTGCTGCAACAAGCAAATCTAAAATACCCGCTGCACCGCCGGTTAAAGCGTTTTTACCAATTGTGGTTGTAGGCATATTTGCTTCATCCGCCTCTCCGCTGAAGAGCGCACGTGCTGTTGCCAAGGCTTTTTCGGCATCTTCACTACTGTGTACAAGCTTTGTCAACTCGGTGGCAAGCAACTCTTTGCCAAGGTTCAGTACTTTGCCGTCGGTGCAGTTTTCAAACTTGGCAATTTCTTCAAGCGGTACATTTGTAAGCAGCTTTAAACAGTTGGCAAGGTCTGCATCATCTACATTGCGCCAATACTGAAAAAACTCGTACGGGCTGGTTTTATTTGCATCAAGCCAAACTGCACCACCTACGGTTTTGCCCATTTTTTGGCCATCTTTTTTTGTTAGCAATGTAAAAGTAAGGCCGTATGCAGCTTCACCTTTTACCCTGCGCACAAGTTCAACACCGCCAATTATATTAGACCATTGGTCGTTTCCGCCAAACTGCATTTTGCAGCCATACTTTTCAAATAGCGTCAAAAAGT
>JAVBRS010000057.1:0-11688 GCA_031547715.1 Oscillospiraceae bacterium | reverse complement strand
GGGCGGGTTTGCTAAGCAGGTAAAAGCAAAAAGCGGGCGGCCGGCGGGCGGGTTTGCCAAGCAGGTAAAAGTAAAAAGCGGGCGGCCGGCGGGCGACTTAGTGGTAATTAAGCAAGGGTGCCGGTGCAAAGCCATAAAGGGCAAACAGGAAGGCGCACCGCCACAGTGCGCCGGGCGCAAAAGCGCACAGCGTAAACGCAAGTTTTGCATACGCTGCAAAAAAAACGCATAGGCTGTTTATAGCCTGGCCACAAAAACGGAAGATAACGACCGCGACATTTTATGAAAGGCTGGTTGAAAAATGAAGGAATGTATTGCAATGCTGCTCGCGGGGGGGCAAGGCTCGCGGTTATATGCTTTAACCCAGGCCATTGCCAAACCGGCTGTGCCATTTGGCGGCAAGTACCGCATTATAGATTTTCCGCTTTCCAACTGTGTAAACTCCGGCATTAACACCGTTGGCATATTAACCCAGTACCAGCCGTTGGTACTTAACGACTATATTGGCAACGGCCAGCCCTGGGACCTGGACCGGCTGGACGGTGGGGTACATATTTTGCCGCCCTACCAAACCGCAAAAGGCGCGGGTTGGTACAAGGGCACGGCCAACGCAATATACCAAAACACCACCTTTATTCAGCGCTATGCACCGAAGTACGTGTTAATTTTGTCCGGCGACCACATTTATAAAATGAACTATGCAAAAATGCTGCAGCGGCATAAAGAAAAGGGTGCTGCCTGCACAATTGCCGTTTTAGAGGTTGAGAAGGAAGAGGCTAGCCGCTTTGGGATTATGACAACCGACGCCGAAGGCTTTGTAACTGAGTTTGAAGAAAAACCGAAGGAACCCAAAAGCAATTTAGCCTCCATGGGGGTGTACATATTCAGCTGGGAAGTTTTACGGAAATACCTTGAGGCCGATGAGGCCGACGCGGCATCCGAAAATGATTTTGGCAAGAATATAATACCTGCAATGCTTGCAGCAGGCGAAAAAATGGCGGCGTACAGTTTTGAAGGTTACTGGAAAGATGTTGGCACCGTTGACAGCCTGTGGGAAGCCAACATGGATATGCTTAACCCAAGCACCCCATTTGATGTTTGGGATAAGAGCTGGCGTATTTACGCACGCAACACAGGCCAGCCGCCACACTACATTGGCACCCGCGCAGTGGTGGATAACGCCATTGTGGCAGAGGGGTGCGTTGTTGAAGGCAATGTAGATTTTTCTGTTCTGTTCCCCGGGGTGGTGGTTGAGGAAGGGGCAAGCGTGCGAGACAGCATTTTAATGCCCGGCGCCAAAATTTGCAAAGGGGCACAGGTACACTATGCCATTGTGGCAGAAGACGTTACAGTAGAAGAGGATGCCACAGTTGGCCAGCGGCCGGAACAGAGCGAAGATTTAACCGCCTGGGGTGTGGCGGTGGTAGGCAAGGGCCTTACGGTGCCGGCAGGCAGCAAAGTGGCAGCGAAAGCAATGCTTTACGCTAAAGGGGAAGGGGGTAAAAATTAATGCCTGGCAATAGCGCAATGGGTATAATTTTCCCGAATATGCACGACCAAACCCTGCCGGAGCTTACAGCGCTGCGCACAATGGCAAGTGTGCCGTTTGCAGCCCGTTACCGGCTTATAGACTTTGCCCTTTCAGCCATGGTGGGGGCAGGGGTTACCAACATTGGGGTAATTGTAAAACAAAACTACCAAAGCCTTTTAAACCACCTTGGCAACGGCAGAGAATCGGACCTGTCCCGCAAGCGGGGCGGGCTTACGGTATTTCCGCCATACAGTGACGCCGGGGCAACGGTTTACCACGGGCGTATTGGCGCACTGAAGCAGGTTGCGGATTTTATTGCAAACAGCCCGGAAGAATACGTTATTTTAATGGACGGTGACGTAGTGTGCCTGCCGAACTTCAATGAAATTTTAGACAGGCATATAGCAAACGGTGCAGATATTACCATGGTATATGAAAAAACAGATATGCCGCCCGCCGCGAATGCAGTTACCTTTGAAATTGATGAAAGCGACAACATTACAGCCGTGCGTATGGGCAGCACCCGCCAGGGCCAGGGGAATGTAAGCATGAATATTTGCATTTTGAGGCGCACCCACCTGTTAGAGCTGATTGGCGATGCAGTTAGCCTTGGCCACAACGTATTTGAGCGTGATATTATTGCGGCGAATATAGGTAAATTGAAGGTGCAAGGCTACCTTTGCACAGGCTACCGCAGCCGCATTTGCAGCCTTGCAAGTTATTACAAGGCAAACATGGCACTGCTTAACCCCGCTAACATGGCAGCACTTTTTAAAAAAGAGTTGCCCGTTTACACCAAAGTGCACGATGAAGCCCCGGTGCGTTACAAGGTGGGCGGCAGTGCAAACAACAGCGCCCTTGCAGACGGCTGTGTTATTGAGGGAACAGTGCGTGGCAGCGTGCTTTTCAGGGGGGTTAAAGTTGGCAAGGGTGCACTGGTTGAAAACTGCGTTTTAATGCAGGGCACAGTTGTTGAGCCGGGGGTGAATATAAATTGCTGCATAACAGACAAAAATGTGGTTATTACCGCAAATAAAAACTTTTGCGGAGATGCGGCCTACCCAATGTACATAGCAAAAGGTGTTGTGGTTTAAATGCAACCACATATATAAAAAAGGAGGCAAACATGAAAGTACTGTATTGTGCTAGTGAAGTTTACCCATATGCCATTTCGGGGGGCCTTGGAGATGTTGCGGGCAGCTTGCCGGCTGCCATGCAAACCGGTGGCGTAGAGTGCAGGGTTGTGCTGCCGCTTTACGGCAAAACCCCACCGGCGCTACGTGGCGAAATGCAGTTTTTGTGCAGCTTTGAAGTGCCGCTGGGCTGGCGGCACCAGTATTGCGGCGTGTTTACCCATACTTTAAACGGTGTTCAGCATTATTTCATTGACAATGAATATTACTTTAAATACGGTGAACTATATGGCCACTTTGACGACGGAGAGCGTTTTGCTTTTTTCTCAAAGGCGGTGCTTGAAATGCTAAAGCACATAGACTACCAGCCGGATATACTGCATTGCAACGACTGGCAGAGTGCCCTTGCATGTGTGTATATAAACACGCACTACCGCAGTGAATTGAAATATCAAAAAATTAAAACCGTATTTACTATACATAACATACAGTACCAGGGCAGCTTTGACCTTGGCATTGCCGGGGATGTACTAGGCTTTGAGCCGGGGCAGGAGAGCGTGGCAGAGTACAAGGGCGCCATAAACTACATGAAAGGCGCCATTGCCAGCGCAGACAGGGTTACAACCGTTTCACCCAGCTATGCAATAGAGCTGCAGGACGCCTGGTACAGCCATGGCCTGAGCCCGGTTATTTGTGAAAATGCAGGTAAACTGCATGGCATTTTAAACGGCATTGATACAAATGTTTACAACCCGGGTGTGGATAAGAACATTGCAGCTAATTACACACCTGAAAACGTTACCGCAGGCAAAGCTGTGGCAAAACAGCTTTTGCAAAAGGAATTTGGGTTGCAGGAGGATAAGGAAAAATTTGTAATTGGCATGGTAACCCGCCTTGTAGAGCACAAGGGCATTGACCTTGTTTGCCAGGCGGCGGAGCAGCTTTTAAAGTTTGGAATACAGCTTGTTATTTTGGGCCAGGGGGAACAAAAGTACGAAGAACGCCTTTCAGGCATAGCGGCAAGGGCGCCGGGGCTGGTGGGGCTGCGCCTTACTTACAATGAAGAGCTGGCCCATAAAATTTATGCCGGCGCAGACGCTTTTTTAATGCCGTCCAAACATGAGCCATGCGGCCTTTCACAGATGATAGCGCTGCGCTACGGAACACCGCCAATTGTGCGTGAAGTTGGCGGCCTTGCAGATACAGTTAAAGACGCCAGCACCGGCATTGGCAATGGTTTTACCTTTAACATCTACGACGCCAGTGAGATGTTCGACGCCTGCCTTAGGGCGAAGGCGGTGTTCAATGATAAAGAAAACTGGCAGGCCCTTACGAAGTGGGCAATGGAATGTGATAACAGCTGGGCGGCGTCTGCTAAAGAGTATAAGGCTTTGTATGAAAAAACGCTTACTTTGTGGTAAACCCGGGCGAAGGCCGGCACCGTAAAAGCGTACAGAGGTGCCAATGCAAAAGCAAAAAACCGCCGCACAAAAGTGCGGCGGTTTTTTACGTAATGCCTATTTAAGGTATTTTAAATAAAAATGAAAGGCTATTTAAAATATTTTTGCAGCTTTGCTTTGACATCCGCAATGTCTATTGGTTTTGCAATATGGTCGTGCATGCCGGCAGCCCTGCAAAGGGCAATATCCTCTGCAAAGGCGTTGGCCGTCATGGCTAAAATGGGTATTGTCTGCGCTTCTTCGGTGCCAAGGGCGCGTATTGCACGTGTTGCTGCATAACCGTCCATAACAGGCATTTGTATATCCATTAAAATTGCGTCAAAACCGCCCATATTCTCTTTGAAAATGGCAATGGCGGCCTCGCCGTTTTCGGCGCAGGTTATTGCAATTCCCGTCTCAGCCAATAGGCTTATAACTATTTCACGGTTAATTTCAATGTCCTCTGCAAGTATAATGTGTTTGCCTTTAAAATTATAACTTGCTTCGGTGGTTAATGCAGTGCGCCCCGCCGCGGCAGCATTGCCGCGGGTCAGTGGCATTGCCACAGTAAAAGTGCTGCCTTCACCGGGGGTGCTTTGCACACTTATGGTACCACCCATTAAATCTGCAATGCGCTTGGTTATGGTTAACCCGAGGCCGGTGCCGCCATACTTGCGGGAAATGCCCCTGTCGGCCTGTTCAAAGGCGTTAAAAAGCCCTGCCACACTCTCCTGCGAAATACCAATGCCTGTGTCGGTAACCTTAATTCTAAGCATTTCTTTTTTTGTGCCTTCATCGGTAATATCAAAGGTAAGGCGCACGGTGCCGCCCTTTGGTGTAAACTTGGTGGCGTTGCTCAAAAGGTTTGTCACTATTTGGGTAAGGCGTAACTCATCGCTCACAATTACTTTTGGCACATTATCTGCAACAATTACGTCAAAAGTTTGGCCTTTTGCGCCGGTTTGGCTTGAGATAATTGTGCGCACATTCTCTATGGCGGCGGGCAGGTCCATGTCTTCCAGGTTGAGGGCAAAATTGTCTGAATCTATTTTCGACATGTCTAAAATATCATTAATAATGCCAAGAAGGTGTTTTGAAGCGCTGTCTATTGATGTGAGGCAGCGTTCAATTTCAAGGGGCGGGGCCATGTCTTTTGCAATTGTTGTCATGCCTATAATTGCGTTCATAGGTGTTCTTATTTCATGGCTCATGTTTGCAAGGAAAAGGCTTTTTGCCTGCGCATTTTGCAGCGCTTCTTCTTTTGCGGCAATTAAATTTTGGGTAATTTCATTGCGCAGAATTGCGGCACCTACCATCAACCCGCCAGACTGTAAAATTGTCTCCTCAATGTCGGTGAAAACACGTTCATTATGGCAGTCATCAAAACCTATAAACCCCCAAAATTCACCCTGCAAAAAAATTGGCACAAGTAAAATTGATATTATCCCTTGTGGCTCAAGCTGGGCGCGCTCTGGTGGAAGCATGTTTTTAACAACTGCATTAAGGCATTTTTTTAGCGCCAAAGTGGTGTGCCAGGAAGGTAAAAATTCATCAAAAGGTATGTTGACGGTATACTCGTTGCCCTGCTGCGGCGGTGCGCCCTCGCTCCACTCGTAAACCTGAGAACAACAAAAAACACCGTCCACCGTGGCATTTTGCCAAAGGTAAACCCTGTCCACCTTTGTGCTGCGGCCAAGGATCTCAAAACTCTCGTTCAGCGCTGCGTGAAAATCTTCATTGCTGCCGGTGGAAATTAGCAGAGATGCCACCTGGTTAACTGCGGCCAACAGGCGGTCGCGCTCTTCAAGGTCTTTTATTTGGCGCTCAATTTCAAACTGAAGGTTTTGGTTGTACCCGGCAATTTGGTGCAAAGCGCCCTGCAGGTTTTCTTCAACGCGTTTGAGCTTGTCTATATTTAAATGGCCACCTAAAACGCGCACCGGCTTTCCGGCTTCATTCCACTTTGAAATGCGGCCCATATCAAGGGTCCACACATAGTGGCCGTTTTTGTGGCGCATGCGTGTCTCCTCGGTATAAGCGCTTGTTTTGCCCGCCAGGTAGTCGTCAAGGGCTTGCAACACACGCGGCAGGTCATCCGGGTGGTTCAACGCCTCCCACTCTTCTATGGTGCCCAGCGTTTCATCCTGTGTGTAGCCAAGCATACTTAAATATTCATCGTTATATGTAATGCGGTTTTCAACAAGGTCCCACTCCCATGTGCCAAGGCCGGAAACTTTTGCGGCAAAATCCAGCTGGTCGCTTTTTTCTTTAAGCGCCATTTCTGCCATTTTAAGCCGGTGTATATTTTGCAAAACACCAACCATGCGCACAGGCTTGCCGTTACTGCCCCACTGGGTTATTACGCCTTTATCCTGTGCCCAAATAACACTGCCGTCCTTACAAACAATGCGAAATTCGGCCTCGTATTTATCTGCAGTTCCGCTTATGTAAGCTTCAATTGCGGCCTCTGCAACATAAAGGTCTTCCGGCAGTACGGCACCTGCCCAAGAGGAGACGTCCTGCGGTAGCTCGCCGGGTTCATAACCTAAAATCTTTTCCCACTGCGGGCTGTAAATAACTTCATTGGTTTGCAAATTCCAATCCCACAGGCCGATGTTTGTGGCCTCAATAATTACGCCTAAAGAATTTTGGAAAATTGGGTCTATTCTCTCCATATTCATACCTCAGCTTTTTAGTTTGGGGTATATATATAATAACACAAAAAAAAGGTGTAATGCAAAACCATAAAGTTATTAAAAAACCAGTTGCAAAAGGTTGCAGGCGGTAAAGATGCACACATTATAATATGGGAAAGCTTTTATAAAACAGGTGTGGCTTTGCACAATGCAAAAGTCACCGGCGGTGAATAGCGCTTGGTTTGGGGGTGAAGGTTTCAGTTGTAAGGTTGAAGGTGCCAATTGACTCGGTGTGGCCTTTGAAGGTTAGAAGTATTAAAAGTTCATTTCCTTGTAGGGAAAACGATGCATCTTTTATGCCGAAAGGTGTAGTGCGGCGCTCAACATTCAGCGGATAGCTTTTAATCACTTCGCCTGTTGCGTTGCAAAGGGCAAGTTGGTAGTAAATGGGGGCAGTTTCCTGTGCCATTGCAGGAACGGTGCTGTAGAACAAATCTGTAGGCGTATATTCGCCGTACAGCACAAAAAATTCAAAGGTTTCAGGGTCGCGCCTAAAGGTGTACAGTTCGCGGTAAAGGCCCTCTTCTTCAACCCAGCCAAATGGCATTGCAAACGGCTTTGCTTGCAGGGTTGCAGGGTCAATAATGCGCAGGCTGTGAAGTGTGGTAATGTAAATATCACTGTTGCGCAAAAAGCCAAAGCTGTTGTAACCGCCGTACATGCCGCCCAAGTGGGTAAGCAGCTGCACTTCACCGGTTTCATTGTTTTCAAGTACCAGGTTGTAATACAGGTAATCTCCGGCGCCGATACTTTTTGTGGAGTAAAGGCTGTAAGCACCGCCGTTTGAAGTTGCTTTAACAATATAGCTGTTCGCCGGTGTGGCTTTTGCACCCTCAAAGGTGGTGGTTATGGCCATTGTATTAAAATCTACTGTAAGTTCAAAGCCGCCGGCTTTGTGGGTTGCAACAATGGCATCGGCGCTGTCGTTCCACTGAACGGTGAAGCGGGAGGTGTCATCGTTATCATACAAATAGGGCAGAATGTCAATGTCGCTTTCTGCGGTGATGTTGCCTATAATATTGCCGTTATCAAAAAGCTGCGCCCTGTACCATACAGTGCCACCTGGCGTGGTGGGGGCATAGGCAACCAGCTCTATCTGGCGCCTGCCGTTTGTGCGCATAAATACAATTGTGCGGCGGCCGTAATAAATGCCGGTGGCAAGGTCAAGAATCAGGTCCTCGGAATTGTAATTACGGTTGTACAACCCGGCAACGCTGCCAAAGCCGTCGTAATCAGTGCCGCTGTACATATAAAAGTTCAAGGGGTATTGCCTGCCGCCTATATATTGCGTGTAGCAGTTGTTTGTAATAGCGTTATAGGGGTACGCCCGCGTCAATTCACCGCCGGTGTTAAAAGCGGCAATACCAAATTGCGGCCCCTGTGCATAAACAACTAAATAGCCACCGTTTGCAGCGGTGTTAATGTAAAGTGGCTGAAATTGTGCACCGTTAAAAGGGCTTAGCTTAAAAGCTGGGCCAACCTCTTCAAGTGTTTCAACGCTGTAAATGTTAATGCCGCTTGCGTTCATAAGTGAAATTGTGTTTTCCTCATAAAATAAAACAGGCCCCACCCAATGAAGCTTTTCTAGCGGCCATTCACCTTCGCCTGAGGGGGTTAAAACCGCCACCGCTTCAAACTGGTGGGTTATGGCGGTACCGGCTTGGTTTACAATTTCAAGTGTGCATTGCAGGGCAAAACAACCTTCGCCCTCACCCTCTATTGCAGTTTCTGAATTGACGGTGAAGTTAAAGGTTAAGCCCAGCTGTGCAATGTAGGTGCGGTCAAAATAAGCATGCTGCGCAAAGTCGTTCGCCGTGTAGGTGTGGTGCAGCTTAGGCGCTGAGGTGCTGCCGTGCACCGCGCCACCACATGCGCAAAACAGCAAGGCCATGGTTAGCATAACATATAAAAGCACCTTGTTAAAATATTTCATATTCCCACCTTATAGCTATAAATAAACCTGCCGCACTTTTTGTGTGTAACGGTTGTGCGCAAAAGGCTGCAAAGCTTGCTGTTTTGGTTGGCGAACAAGGCACTATATTACCGAAAATTCTTCTGTATAAGCAAGGCCGGCAGGGCCGGGTGTGCGGCTGAAAAGTGTAAAAATGTCTGCGGCTGCTGCGCTTTGTGCGGCAACTGCACCGGCTGCAGCGCCGGTTGCTGCAAGCTGTGCAAGAGAGTGGGAAACAGGTAATTTTGCCGCTTTTTTTGCCTGGTGCAGAAGGTGAAAACCCGTTTCATTTGCACCGAGCACATGCACAAACGGCAGTGGTGGCAGGCCTTTTTTGTAGCCCAAAAGCGCCGCTGTGGTGCACCTTGCAAGGCGGGCATAAGGGTAACGTTTGCTTTTTGCCTTTTGCAGCAGCATTTCCGCACTGGTGGCGGTGGCGGCTGCAGTTTTTATTGCGTGCTCAAGCCCTTCGCTTATACCGGGGGCCTTCTGCAGTTCTTCAGCCGGCATGGTGCGCAGGCGGGCCAGCAGCGCAGCTGAAAAGGCGGCGTTTTTTGTAAAATAAGCGCCGCTTTCAAACAAGGTTTGGTAAAAAGGCAAAAGTACCAGCGGCACAAAGCGTGAAAGGTATGCCAAATTGCCGCTTGCCACTGCCTTGCGCAAAAAGCTTGCAGGGGCAAAGCCGCCGGCGGGGGCGGCGGCGCTGTGCCCCACCCCCTGGCGTGGCAATGGCAGCAGCTCAAGGCCTGTTTTTTGTACAAGGCAGGCACAGGCATACTCCAGCGCAAGGATGTTGTTTGGCGTGGTGCCAAGGCGCAGCCCGCCGGGCACGGCCGAAAGGGCGACGGCCTTTGCCGCCGGGTAACTTAGCCCGCGGGCCAGCGACGCCTTTAAAATGGCACCGGTGCGCTCAGTTTCCATGTGGCGGGCGGCGGCGTAAAGCTCTTCGCCAGTAAGGGTACCCTCTGTGCCGAAGGCGAGCGTATTGACGACGCCAAGGGCAGCCAGCACGGCAACGCCCGCAGCGGCAAACCCCTCTGCGCTTTGCATGGCGTAGGGTGCAGGTACCTCCACCACGAGGTCCGCCCCATTTAACAGGGCGGCTTTTGCCCTTGTGCCGGGGGTAAAAAGCGGCAGCTCGCCGCGTTGTACCGCCCAGCCGCTCAAGGCAACCACCACGGCGCCGCCATTTTTGGCCTTAACGGTTTGCAATTGGTGCAAATGCCCGGTATGAAACGGGTTATATTCAGCAATAATACCGGTTACATGCATAAAAGCAGCCCCTTCCGTTTTTAAATATGTAAGCCCCTAGGGCAAAAGTTTGCCAGGCCACATAAAAAGTGTTGAATAAACTTGCGTAAACTTACTTTTTATTATAATATAAATGAGCAAACTTTTAAACAGGCGTACGCCACAAAAAGTGCTAAAGAAAAGATTTGAAAGGACTATAGCGAATGAAAATTCTTGTTATCAACGCAGGCAGCTCTTCACTTAAGTACCAGCTTATGGACATGGCAGACGAGAGCGTTTTGGCAAAGGGCATTTGTGAACGCATTGGCCTGGACGGGAAAATTGGCCATAAGCGTGCCGACGGCGCAGAGGTGGAGTACGACATTCCCTTTCCAACACATAAAGAAGCCTTTATGGAGGTTGTGAAGGTGCTTACCACAGGGGAGGCAAAGGTTATAGACAGTGTTAGTGAAATTACCGCTGTTGGCCACCGCACCCTGCACGGCAGTGAGATATATAAAGAATCTACTTTAATTGACGATAAAGTTATAGATACAGTTATGGAACTGCGTGAACTTGGCCCGTTGCACAACCCCCCGCAGGCCATTGCAATGCGCGCCTGCCAAGATGTTTTTGGCAAAGACATTCCTATGGTGGCGGTGTTTGACACGGCCTTCCACCAGACAATGCCACCCAAAGCCTTTATCTTCGGTATTCCTTATGAGTACTATGAAAAATATTCCATTCGCCGCTACGGCTTCCACGGCACAAGCCACCGCTATATTGCCCAGCGCTACGGCGAGATTAAAGGCGGAATTGAAGGCACCCGTATTATAACCTGCCACCTTGGAAACGGCAGCTCTATCTCTGCCATTAAAGATGGCAAGGTACAGGACACATCTATGGGCCTTACCCCGCTTGACGGTTTTATTATGGGCACACGCTCCGGCGGCATTGACCCTTCGGTGGTTACCTACATTGCCAATAAAGAGGGTAAAACCCCGGATGAAATGGCGGACATGATGAACAAAAAGTCCGGTTTCCTCGGCCTTTCAGGTGTTTCCAGCGACTGCCGTGACATAGAGGCCGCAGCGGCAGAGGGCAACTACCGCGCCCAGCTTACAATTGAAATTTTAATTTATCAAATCAAAAAGTTTGTTGGCTCTTATGCTGCGGCAATGGGCGGGGTGGACGCTATTATATTCACCGGCGGCATTGGCGAAAACGATGCCGAGGTGCGTGCAGCAGTGTGCAGCGACATGGAGTTTTTGGGTCTCTCAATTGATAAAGAAGCCTGCAAAAAAGCCAGCCGCAAAGAGGCAATGTTTTCAACGCCCGCCTCTAAGGTGGAGGCCTGGGTGCTGCCCACAAATGAAGAGTTGATGATTGCAAGAGATACGTTGGAGATTGTGAAAGCATAAAATAGCAATGCAAAGGCAGGGTGCAATTGCACCCTGCCTTTTTTAAAATTATGCTTTTTGAATGAGTGCAATGCCGGCAAAAGAATGTGAGGTTAGGTGGTGAAAATGGAAAACTGGAGGCGCAACACAACCATTTTCATGGTGGCGCAGGGTATTACGCTGTTTGGCAGCATGTTGGTGCAATATGCGGTGCAGTGGCACATTGCATTAAAAGCACAGTCCGGTGTTGCCATGATGCTTATGACATTGGCCTCGTCTGTGCCGATGTTTCTTGTTTCGCCCTTTGC
>JAVBRS010000038.1:0-5272 GCA_031547715.1 Oscillospiraceae bacterium | reverse complement strand
CATCAATGTATTTGTTGGCCCTTGCCACAACCTTAAAAATAGCTGCAAGGCTGCCCGGCAGCTGCATGTTCTCCATCTCTTCATCCACTGTTGCACGCAGGCCTTTGCAAAGCGCCAAAAGCTCGTTGTCCTGCTCGCTTGGCTTTCGCTCTTCCGGCAAAGTGCCGCCAAAATACCGCTCTACCATGGCCACCGTGCGTGAAAGCAGGTTGCCAAGGTCGTTTGCAAGGTCGGCGTTTATGCGGTTAATAAGCCCCTCGTTTGAAAAAATACCGTCGTGGCCAAAAGGTATTTCACGCAGAAGGTAGTAGCGTATTGCATCCACCCCGTACCAACCGCACAGCACCACAGGGTCAACTACATTGCCCTTGCTCTTGCTCATTTTCCCGCCTTCCAGCAGCAGCCAGCCGTGGCCAAAAACTTTTTTGGGCAGCGGCAATTCCAGGGCCATAAGCAGCGCCGGCCATATTATTGAATGGAAGCGAACAATTTCTTTAGCCATTAAGTGTATGTCTGCCGGCCAGTATTTATCATAGTCGTTGTAAGCGCTGTTGTCATAGCCAAGGGCTGTAATGTAGTTTGAAAGTGCGTCCACCCAAACGTAAACTGTGTGCCCGGGGGCAAAGGTAACCGGCACGCCCCAACTGACGCTTGTACGTGAAACGCAAAGGTCTTCAAGCCCCTGGTTTATAAAGCTTACCATCTCGTTTAAGCGGCTTTCCGGCTGCAAAAATTCAGGGTTTTGCTTGTAGTAATTTAGCAGCGGCTGCGCATATTTGCCCAGCTTGAAGAAATAAGCCTCCTCTTCAGCGTAGGCAACCTCTCTGCCGCAGTCCGGGCATTTGCCGTCTGCCAGTTGGCTCTCTGTCCAAAAGCTCTCACAGGGTTTACAGTAAAGGCCTTTGTATGCACCTTTATAAATGTCGCCTTTTTTGTAAAGGTCTTCAAATATTTTCTGTACCGCTTCAACATGGTAATCGTCGGTGGTTCTTATATAGCGGTCGTATTTAATGTTTAAAAGCTCCCACAGCTCTTTAATTCCCTCAACAATAGTGTCAACATATTCTTTGGGCTCTTTGCCTGCTGCGGCGGCTTTGTCTGCAATTTTTTGGCCGTGCTCGTCGGTTCCCGTTAAAAATAATACATCAAACCCCTGCATGCGTTTATACCTTGCAATGCTGTCTGCGGCAACTGTGGTATAGCCGTGGCCTATGTGCAGCTTGTCTGAAGGGTAGTAGATAGGCGTGGTGATATAAAAGGTTTTCTTCTCCATGTTTATCATCCTTTCATGCAGGTTGCCGCGGCTGCGGCAGTTTGCATTTTGTATTTTGCAGCGGCTTTGCGCGGCATTTAACCTGGCCGTTTTTATAAAAGTTGTTCATAACATAATAGCAAATTCAAAAGCCACTTTCAACTGTTGTGCGGGTTTTGCCCCTGCGTTCCAAATTCGCTTTCACCCTGTAAAGCCGGGCTTTTTTAAAATTTCAGGGCTAGGTGCTGCGCTTTTACCCGCCCGCCCCGCTTTTTTTAATTTTAGTTCTAAGTTTCATTGCAAAGTCAGCCAGTTTTTCATACACCGCATCATACACAACATCAAATTCGCCAACTGTGCTCACCACTCGGCCGGTAAAATGTTTTTTAAAGCCGTACACCCCAAAAAGTGCCTTTGAGTCTTCCTCTTTCAGCGCTATGCCCTGCATATCGTACACAGTGCATCTACCTTCCAGCGCCCAGTTTATAAGCGCCCACTGCAAAAGGTAGGTTGGGCATTGCTTGCGCATTTCATCTGTGCTGCACCCGTACAGGTGCGCGGTTTTGCCTGCAAACTGCACTGCAATTCCGCCGCAAAGCGGTTTGCCCTCAAAGCTGCACATATAAAGGCGCGCATTTTCGCCAAAGGCGGTTAAAAGCTTCTCTAAATATACTTTTGGCCGCACTGTAAAACCTTGGCGCACACCTGTCTCTTTGTAAATTTTATAAAAATCTTCAAGGCCTGCAAGGCCCAAATTTTCACATATAATTCCGCTTTTTTGCGGCAGGCGCACGCTGTACCTTGTGCCTGCATCAAAACTCATAAGCACCTCTTCGGCGCTCATGCCGCCAATCTGCGGCATCATGTAGCTGTGCCGCGGCTGTATGGTGGCAAAAAAAGGTGCATCTCTTTTCAAGGTGCAGCCTGCAGCCAAAAAGGCAGCAACCTGCGCCTCCTCTTCTTGGCAACCCTCCACAACGTATGGGTCCATTTTTAAAATGTACGCCCCGTGCTTTTTTGCCACCGCCTTTGCCCCAGCTAAAAGGCGGGCCAGCATCTCTTTGTCTTCGTAGTTGCAAACAGGGCCCCTTGGGGCGTAAAGCATTGTTTTCAAACCAATTTTGCGTATAAGCAAAAGCATTCCGCCTGCAATTTTACCGTCACCACCTTTGCAGGCAACAACGGCACTGCCCCAGCCGCTTTTAACTGTGGCCCAGGCCGTTGCCTGCATAAAGGTACCGTTTTTATGCCCTGCAACAAAATCATCGTATTCCGGGTATTGCCCCGGGCTCAAAATTTCAAACATTTGCCCCCCCCATATACAAAGCGCCACAGTGCAGTTAAACACATATTGGCACATTAAATTAACGTTTTTTATTATACCCTATAACCTGTAAATAGTACAGGGCATACCACGGCCTTTCCATTTGACGAAAAAGGGCTTTGTGTGGTATATTATTTGGAGCTTTTAAAAGAAAAACTGCAAAGCCAGGAGGCTCGAGCATGAAGTATACTAAACGCATTGCCGCCTTAATTTTAACGGTAGCGCTTGCCTTTACAACGGCGCTGCCTTTTTTTGCAAGCACCCCGGCAACCCCTGCCCATGAGGGGGCGCAAAGCGCTGCAAAATGGCTTAAATGGCGCAACCTTTCCCCCAAGGCGGATGAAGCCCTGATTATACTGGCCATGGCCCGCAGCGGCTACGTTGACATTTTTTCCATCGGGCTTACAAGCTACCAGAGCGCAGTTGAAAACTACCTGCGAAATTCTGATTATTTCAAAGATAAAGAAGGTAACATCAGGTATGAACTTTACCCTGCCAGCATACTGTCAATGACATCTGTCGGCAAGGTTGCAAATCTTCTCGGCTCCGCTGATTTGGTCATGGGTATCTCTTTGCAAAGCAACCTTGATGCCATTGGCCCCAGCGGGTGGGCGTACGCACTAATTGCGGCAGACTGCGGAAACTACGAGTTCACTGCCGGCGGCGATGTGAGCCGTGAAATTATTGTTGAAAAGCTGCTTTCCCACCAACAGGCTGACGGCGGTTTTGCGCCTGCAGGCACGGCTTCAAACACTTACTTTACCGCACTGTGCCTGCAGGCCCTCTCTAATTACACTGCGGGTGCACCGGTGGCGGAAGCTACGGAAAACGCCCTTGCTTACCTATTGCAACAGCAACAGCCAGGCGGCGAATTTACCGGCACCGACGGCACCGAAACCCTTACCGCCAGCGCTGCTGTGGCGGCCGCATTGGGCGAGCTTGGTATAGACGCAACCGAATTTGGCAACGGCCTTTTAATAGATGCCATTTTGAGCTACCAAAATTCAAACGGTAGCTTCAGCTACACTATTGGCGGTGCCGGCAATGAGGAAGCCACCGCCATCGGCCTTCTGGGGCTTTCCTCCTACATTCGTTTTGCCGGCGGCAGTACGCCGCTGTTTGACATGAGCGACGTTTACGGCGCTTCACACAATAAATTAAGCCCCGGCATGACAACCGGTGTTATACTGTCGTTCATCACATTGTTCTTTATAACATCTTCTTTAATCGCCTTTGCCGTGCGCTCTCGCCTGCGGTTGCGCAAGTGGGCAAAGCTGGGCCTGCTGGACGAAAACGGAAACCGCCTGAGCGACGACGAAATAGCCGCGCGTGACGGCGACATTGAAGCCCGCCGCAGGCTGGAGGAAGCGAAGGCGCGGCTGGAAAAACAAAAAGCCCTGGCAGCGAGTTACAACCTGCCCGACATGGCTGAAAACCCTGAGGTTTTAAGCGCCCGCAATGAAATTGACACGGCAAAAGAGCGCTTACAAGCCTTGTATGGCACCGCAAAACCTGCAGCTCAAGAGCCAAATGAGAGCGGCGAAACTGATTTGCCCTGAAAGCCGTGATGCTGCAGGCAGTAAAATTTAAGGCAGCACACCTGTTAAATGCCCCTTGCAGTTAAGTTAACTTAAAACAATTAAAGAAGGTATATATGAAAAAGTTTTTAGCATTAATGTTGTGTTTCGCTTTGGGCATTACGCTTTTTGTTGCTTGCGGGGGCACCGGCGGCACCCTGCCGGAAGATGATGAGGAAGAGATTGTTGTACCCTACACCCCAGACCCTTTTACCGGCCAAAAAAAGCCGGATGATTACCCGAACGGCGAGCGCCCGATTGCCATTATGATAAACAACCTTCACGCCTCTTTGCCCCAAAGCGGCATCAGCTTCGCAGACATAACCTATGAAATTGTTACAGAGGCCGGTATAACCCGCCTCATGTGCATGTACTCAAACTATTCAAAACTGCAGGGGGTAGCAGTTGGGCCGGTGCGCTCTGCAAGGGACCAGCATGTGCAGCTTATGCTGCCTATAAACGCAATCTACATGCATATTGGCGGCTCTTCATATGCCCGCACCATGCTGGATGAATACGGCTATGCCAACAGAGAGATTGACGGCAACTACGCATATATTGAAAGTCTGGCCTTCTTCAGAGATAAGCAGCGCTTTAACAGCGGCTACGCCTGGGAGCACTGCGCCTTTACCACAGGCGAGCTTATTGCCGCCGGCATTGAAGAACTGGAATTACTTGCCGAGGGGGAACCTGAAAGCCCAATCTTCAACTTCGTTCATTACGATGATGCCCCCCGCCAGCTTATGGGCGGCCTTGCAACCCATATACAATGGGACTTTTCTGATTATGAAACCGCAGCTTTGCAGTACGACGAAACGTTGAACCAGTATTTAAAATATGAGTTTGGCGCAGCCCAGATAGACAATGTTACCGGCTTGCAGCTCGGCTACACAAACGCCCTGGTGCTTTTCACTTCAATGACCTTCTACCCGGACAACTATTTAACCAAGGTTGACTACGCCTTTGGCGGTTACGGCTTTTACTTTTACGGCGGCCGCTATGAGCAGGTGCGCTGGGTAAAAGGCACACCTACCCAGCCGCTGCGCATTGTAGATGTTGAGGGCAATGAAATTGATGTACAACTTAATGTAGGTAACACATACATAGCCATTGTAGATT
>JAVBRS010000098.1:0-3791 GCA_031547715.1 Oscillospiraceae bacterium | reverse complement strand
CGGCTGCCCTTGTAAAACAGTTAGTCAATACGCTGTGGCATTGCAATGCGTTTAACCGCAAAGCTAACCCGCCACGGTTAAATACACATGGCCCTTTGCCAATGTTAAAACAATAACATGCGGCAAGCTTTTATGCAATTGCAAAACAAGGCAAGCGCTTGCGCAGCCGTGGTAAAAAAATTATAATGGTGCAAACGGCTTACCTTATAAAAATAAAAGGGGTACATATGAAAACCAAAGAGGAATACTACACCGGTGTACTTGAAAACCGCCGCCTTGCGCAAGATAAAAGCATTACAGCCTGCCCCTGCCCAAACCCCTTGTGTGACTGGCACGGCAAATGCAAAGAATGCGTGGCGTTGCACCGCTACCATGCAGACCATATTCCTTTTTGCCTGCAACCTGTTATACGCAGTAAAGTGGCGGCATTGGCAGGCACAGTTGAAATGTTTTTAGAAAAGAGAGAACCCACCCCGCTGGCCTACCGCCATTATGTGAAAGAGCGAGACGGCGTGCGCCTTGAAGGGCAAAGCCTGCAACAGGCAACCCCGGGGCAAAATACGGCAGCGCCGCAAGGCGGCACTGCGCCCGCCGCACAAAACGGCAGCTGTGCAGGGTGCAGTGTTTGCAGCCCTGGCGCACAGGGCGGGGGCGCCGTGTTGGAAACGCCGCGCCTTATACTGCGCAAACTGGAAGAAAGCGACTATGAAGACCTTTGCTTAATTTTGCAGGATGAAGAGACTATGTACGCCTACGAGCACGCTTTTAGCCACGAAGAGGTTAAAGCTTGGCTGGGTAAGCAGCTTTTAAACTACGCCACCCAGGGTTACAGCCTTTTTGCTGTAATAGAAAAGGCCAGCGGCGCCTTTATAGGCCAATGCGGCCCGGTGCCGCAAACCTGTGAAGGGGAGGCTGTTTGTGAGATAAGCTACCTTTTCAACAAAGCATATTGGCACAGGGGTTACGCCATAGAAGCTGCGGCTGCCTGCAAGGAATATGCCTTTGAAAAGTTGCAGATACCTGAAGTTTGCTCCATGGTTCGCGATACAAACCTGCCCTCGCAAAATGTGGCAATAAGAAACGGTATGGTGGTTAGAAAGCGTTTTATAAAAGAATACATGGGCATTACCATGCCACACTTTTTGTTTGTGGCAAAAAAATAAAGCTTGCGGTATTACAAATTAAAAGGGCTGCAGTTACCCTGTGGCCCTTTTAATTTAATTTATATGGTTTGTGTTTTAGCACGAGAATACCACCGGATATGCCGGTGGTCGGGCTGTCCTTGCTGTAGCTGTAAGGCCCTTGCCTTAATGTAGTAAAGCTGCTGTCAGTCATCAGTAGGCTAGAAAAGAACAGGTTTGCCGTTTCAACGGCGGCGGGCATGAAGTGCAAGGGGAATGTCCTTTTCGGTACGCCCTCAGGCGCAAACTGGTACCAGCGCCTTCCAGGCGCTGAACAAGCCACCCGTTCAGCGGGTGGTAATGACTTGAAGGTGGAAATTAGGCAAAATTTAAATTAACCGCAGCATTAACCCGGAAGTTTTTAAAATAACAAGTGGAATTATAACGGCCAAAAGCCCGGATACTACAATTGCAAAACGCACTTTGTCTTCTGTTTTAAAAAGGGTATAAAATAATCGGTATATAAGCACGCCAATTGCGCCGCCAAGCAGGTTCAATATCACATCGTCAATATCGGCGGTGCCAAGGCCAAAAACAAACTGTAACACCTCTATAAGCAGGGTTGTTAAAAAAATAACTGTTACACTTACAGTTATTTTCTTGGTTCGCTCAAACAGCTGCAGGTAAATGCCAAGCGGCACAAACAAAACTATATTTCCTAAAATATTGCTGGCGGCAATAAGCATATTGCCTTTTGTTAAAAACCCGCCAACTGTGCTGAAAGGAATAAGGTTGTAGGTGGCAATGTATTCTCTTGTAGTGCTAAACAGCTGCAAAGGTGAAATGTTTTTGAAAAGAAGAGCGTAGAAAAACAAAAGAACGTACGGTACAAGAAAAACAAAAAATAGCATTGCAGCGTTAAACTGTTTCAATCTCTTCAAAGCTAACCTCTGAACATATAATTTCGTAGCAGGTGCAACTGCACCTGCTACGTTTGTGCCTGCTGGCTATTTCAATGCAGCAACAATGCCAATTTCCACCTTGCAATCAGGGCTGAACATAGCTGCTTCAACGCAAAACCTGGCCGGCTCTTTGCCGGGGGTAACCCAGGCGTCCCACACCTTGTTCATCTCTTTTGCCTCAGCCATGTTGTTAACAAACACACTGGCAGATAAAATATGCTCTTTGTCGGAGCCGTTTTCCAGCAAAATGCGCTCAATTTCCGCCAGCGTCTCTGCGGTTTGCTGGGCCATGCCCGCACCCATGTCATCGCCCACCTGGCCGGCAAGGTACAAAACCCCGCCGTGTATAACCACCTGCGAGTAACGCCCGTTTGGGTTTTTACGTATAATTTCAGCCATAACTACCTCCTGTTAATTGGTAAAACCAATATAACATTTTTTTTGTAAAAGAAGAAGAATTTGTATAATATTTGTGCTATAATTCTAAATATTGTTGCAAAATATAAAGAAAAGAAAACCCATATGAAGGAGCAAAAAATATGATTAAAAAAATTGGTGCCCTTATAATGGCTGCAGCACTTGCGCTAAGCCTTTTTGCAGCCTGCGGCGAAAAGGAAAGCCAATATGTAATTGCCCCAAAAACAACAATTGAGGTTGACGGGCAAAGCATACAGGTACCATATGTTTTCAAAATAGGCGAGTATGAAGTATCGCTTGACGAATACCGCTATTATTTCATGAAACTGTATGAGAGCATGAGCGGCGGCGATTACACAGTGTGGCAGGACCCTTCAAACCTTGAAGCGTTGAAGCTTTACACCGAAGACTACATTAAAGAGGATTATGCCCTGCGCCTTTTGGCAGATGAGTATGGCGTTGAGCTGAGCCAGGACAGCATTGACGGCATAAATGCCTCTTTTGAGGAACAGCGTGAGGAGTATAGAGACACAAGCGGCGGCGACAGTGTTTTAAAGGGCATTATGCGCAGCAACTATTTCACAGATGAAGTGCTATATGAACAAAACGTTATTCAAAGCTTAATGTACGCCCTTTACAACGACCTGTACGGCGCAGAGGGGCATTATGCCTTGGGCAGCGAAGAACTTGCAACCTACGCCGCTGAAAACTACGTGCGTGCCCGCCATATTTTGGTTACAGTAAGTGACTTTACCGACGAAGCCGAAGTTGCAGAAAAACGCGCCTTAATTGAAAGCATTTTAGAAGAGATAAACGCCGGGGCAGACTTTGAAGAGCTGCTTGCCCAGTACGACGAAGACCCGGGCCAGGCGGCTAACCCCCAGGGGTATTATTTTACCTACGGTGAAATGGTAGAGCCTTTTGAAACGGCGGCATTTGCCCTGGAAGAAGGCGGCGTGAGCGGCATTGTTGAAACCAGCTACGGCTTTCATATAATTCACCGCCTGCCCCTTGAAGAAAGTTACATTGCAAGCTTTACCACCCAGCCCCACAGGTACAATGAGTTTTTAGAACTTATTCGCCTTAAAAAAGAAGAGATATCTATTGAATACGCAGATAACTTTGAAGCAATAACACTTGATGCGCTGGTTAACTACTATAAAGATTAATTTTGTGTGTAAAGTACGCGAAATATGAAATTAAAAAGCAAAACGGCAAAGCCGTTTTGCTTTTTAATTTTTGGGCGGCTATATAGCGCAGGGTAAGCATGTTTAAAGCAGGGGGTAACTAG